>WLKQ01000058.1 GCA_009701185.1 Actinomycetota bacterium
ATTGGCCCAGAACGCGCAGTTCAGGTAATTATGCTCAATGCCCTTAATAACAACACAATGATGAAGGCAAAAGATGCATTAAATCTTGGCGTTGTAGATGCCGTCTTTGAGCCAGCCGATTTTATTGAGCGCTCCGTTGCCTTTGCCGTAAGCGTCCTGAATGGCTCTCACCCAATTGAGCGTAAGGATTACAGTAATGATCCTGCATGGGATAGCGCACTTGCTACTGGTAAGGCAGCGGCGTTAAAAAAATATGGAGGAGCAGTTATTGCATCCCCCATGAAAGCTCTTGAATTAATCGCAGCAGCCAAGTCAAATACTCGTGGGGCCGGCTTTGATGCCGAAGATCAAGCACTTGCTGACCTGACTATGAGTGATGCACTTCGATCATCGCTATATGCGTTTAATCTCATTCAAAAGAAGCGCAAGAAGGTCGAGGGAGCTCCTAAGCCAGCCCTAGCACGCAAAGTGACCAAGGTGGGCGTTGTTGGCGCAGGTTTAATGGCATCGCAATTAGCACTACTACTTCTGCGAAACTTGAAATGTCCTGTCGTAATGACCGATATCGACCAAGAGCGTGCAGATAAAGGTGTTGCTTGGGTTAAGAATGAGCTCGCCAAGGCCGTTGAGAAAAAGCGTATGAATCCTGAAGCTGCTGCACGTTTAGCACTTTTAATTTCAGGTTCAGCAGATCAAAATACATTTGCAGGTTGTGACTTCATTATTGAGGCGATTTTTGAGGAGCTCTCACTTAAACAAGAGCTTTTCAAGAAATTAGAAACTATCATCTCTCCAGAGTGTGTCTTGGCAACAAACACATCATCGCTCTCGGTTGAAAAAATGAGCGAAGGATTGAAAAATCCTGAACGTGTCGTTGGTTTCCACTTCTTTAACCCAGTAGCTGTTATGCCACTACTGGAAGTAGCGCGCACAAGCACCACTGATGATGCAACAACTGCTACAGCAATTGCCGTTGGTAAAGAGCTAAAGAAGACGATGATCATCTGCAAAGATGCACCAGGCTTTGTTGTTAATCGACTCCTTACGCGCTTCATGGGTGAGATTACTGATGCGGTAGATGAAGGCACTCCGTATGCCATCGCAGACAGCGCAATGAGTTCGATTGGTTTCCCAATGTCACCATTCCAACTGCTTGACTTAGTTGGCCCTGGAGTCGGACTTCACGTCGCGAAGACTTTGCATCACAACTTAGGTGAGCGTTACCGAATTTCACCAACTATGCAGGCCATGGTTGATAAAGGCGTACGTAATTTTTATGTAAAAGCCGCTGACGGTTCAGTAACAGTTAATCCGCAAGCGTTGGAGTTGATTTCGCATGGCGATTCACCATCGACGGCTGAACAAGTTCGCCATCGTGCACTCGCAGCACTTGCAGTGGAGGCACGCATGATGCTTGATGAAGGCGTCGTAAGTACACCTGCTGAGATCGATTTGTGCATGCTCATGGGGGCCGGATGGCCAATGCATCTGGGTGGAATTCTGCCGTATCTAGATCGTGAAGGTATTAGTGATTCTGTTTGCGGGAAGCGTTTTCATCCTGCTGGGGTTGCATCTCTTCCTTAAAGTTACTGCTCCACTCAACAACGCTCCGGGCAATGTTTTGTGCTGTCATCCCTAAGTCAGTCAAAATTTCACTGCGCTTTGAGTGTTCAATAAATTCAAGTGGAACTCCGATGGAGTGAAGGGCGATATTTACTTCGGCATCGCGCAACATTTCAGAGATTGAACTTGCAATACCGGCATGACGAATTCCATCTTCAACAACAACAATCGTGGAATAACGCTGGACCATGGCGATTAATGATGCTGGCAATGGCTTTACCCATCGCAAATCTATGACGGTCACGCCAACGCCTTCACGAAACGCCTGAGATGCAGCTTCAACAGCCATAGATGCCATCGCGCCAACGCTGATCATTAAGACATCGGCGCTTTCACCTCGATACAAAACGTCAATTCCATCGCGGCGTTCAAAAGCTGGGATATCTGCAGTTACTGCACCTTTGGGAAAACGAAGCATCGAGGGTGCATCATTAATCTCAATCGCTTCATTCAACAACTCACGAAGTCGTGCGCCGTCTCGTGGTGCTGCTACATGCATCGTTGGAACAATTCCAGTTAATGCTAAATCCCAAATCCCATGATGAGATGGACCGTCATCTCCTGTTATTCCCGAACGATCAAGAACAAAAGTCACTCCCGCTTTATGGAGTGCAACGTCTAAAAGCATTTGATCGAATGCGCGATTCAAAAAAGTTGAATACACGGCAACAACTGGATGCAGCCCAGTAAAGGCCATACCAGCAGCACTTGTTACCGCGTGTTGTTCGGCAATACCTACATCGATTGTGCGATCTGGATAGTGCCTCTGAAACTCGTCTAAGCCCGTTGGTCCTAACATTGCAGCCGTAATTGCAACTACATCGCTGCGCTTGCTACCAACTTCTACCAACGCATCGCCAAAAACCTTCGTCCATGTAGTGCCACTCTTTGCTAGTGGTTCTCCTGTTTCAGGATCAACGACACCAACGGCATGAAACTTCTCGGCTTCATCGGCTACTGCAGGTTGATGACCACGACCCTTTTCAGTAATTGCATGGACCAAAATCGGTGCACCAAATGCTTTAGCTTGAGTAAGAGCGCGCTCCATAGCTCCAATGTCATGTCCGTCGATCGGGCCCATGTATTTAAGGCCCAAATCTTCAAACATTCCTTGCGGAGCAACAATGTCTTTAATTCCCTTTTTCATTCCATGGAGAGTGTCAAAAATCGGCCCACCTACCACCGGAGTTTTTTGAAGAACTTCCTTGCCCCAATCAAGAAATTTTTCATAACCGCTAGTTACGCGTAATGTCGATAGGTACGTTGCAACTCCACCGATAGTAGGTGAATAGGAGCGCTCGTTATCATTGACAACGATTACTAAATTTCTTTTCTCTGCTGGAGCAATATTGTTAAGGGCCTCCCAAGACATTCCTCCAGTGAGTGCGCCATCCCCCACTACAACAACTACATGGCGATCATCTAAACCTTGCAGCTGGAAGCCACGTGAGATTCCATCTCCCCAGGAGAGCGCCGTAGATGCATGTGAGTTTTCAATAACATCGGATGTGCTTTCACTTCGGTTTGGATATCCGGAAATTCCACCTCGCTGGCGTAGTTGGTCAAAACTTTCTGCCCGGCCAGTAAGAATCTTGTGAACGTAGGATTGATGCCCAGTATCAAAGAGAACAACATCACGAGGAGAATCAAATACTCGGTGAATTGCGATAGTCAGCTCTACAACACCCAAGTTTGGGCCTAAGTGACCTCCGCTTTTAGAGACCTTCTCAACTAAAAAACTGCGAATCTCTTGACTCAACTCATCGAGTTGAGCAATGGAAAGGGGGGCCAAATCAGCAGGCGATTTAATTTGGCTCAACATGGAGATAAGTTTATGGGAGAACTATCCCAAGAGCGAACGCAATACGTACTGCATGATGCCGCCGTGGCGATAATAATCGGCCTCACCGGGCGTATCGATGCGTACGGTTGCACTAAAGCTCTTATCTCCAGCAGTAACCACTAACTCTTTTGGCACGCCCCCGGTATTGAGTGCAGTAATTCCTGAGATAGAAAATACTTCTGTGCCATCAAGGCCTAATGATGCAGCGCTTTCGCCGGCTTTAAACTGAAGTGGTAACACTCCCATACCGATCAAATTTGAGCGGTGAATACGTTCAAAACTTTCAGCGATGACAGCTCGTACTCCCAGCAGCGCCGTACCTTTGGCGGCCCAGTCGCGTGAGGAGCCAGAGCCATACTCCTTGCCGGCCAGGATTACTAAGGGAACTCCACTATTTTGGTAAGCAGCAGATGCCTCATAAATAGTTGTCTGAGCACCATCATTTAAGAAGTTACGAGTAAAGCCACCTTCAACACCATCCAGCAACATATTCTTAAGACGAATATTTGCGAAAGTTCCACGGATCATTACTTCATGATTTCCACGTCGTGAACCATAAGAATTAAAATCTTTACGATCTATTCCATGGTCAGCTAAGTACTTACCGGCGGGAGAATCAGCTTTGATATTTCCGGCAGGTGAAATGTGATCAGTAGTTACAGAGTCTCCAAGAACTGCCAGAACTCGTGCTCCAGAAATATCAGTTACTGGTGCTGGATTCTTTGGCATATTGTCAAAATAAGGTGGTTTGCGAACATATGTTGATGTGGCATCCCACTCAAAAACTTTGCCGGCAGGGGTTGCAAGTGACTTCCAACGATGATCGCCTTCAAAGACTGATGCATAATCCCTTGTAAACATTTCCGATGAAATAGATGCGTCAATAACCGATTGAATTTCTTGCGGTGTTGGCCAAATATCTTTTAAATAAACCGCATTTCCATCTAGATCATTTCCCAGTGAGTCTGTGACAAAGTCATGGTCCATCGTTCCGGCAATTGCATAAGCCACAACTAATGGCGGAGAAGCTAAATAATTCATCTTAACGTCGGGGCTAATGCGGCCCTCAAAATTGCGATTACCAGAAAGCACTGCCGTGACCGCTAAATCACTCTCATTAATGGCTTTACTGATATCGATAGGAAGAGGACCAGAGTTACCAATACAGGTTACGCAGCCGTATCCAACTAAGTGAAAACCTAACGCCTCCATATAACGAGTCAGATCTGCACGGTCATAGTAGTCAGTGACTACTTTTGAACCTGGGGCGAGCGTAGTTTTAACCCACGGCTTAGATGTGAGACCTTTTTCTACGGCTTTCTTTGCGAGTAATGCTGCACCAATCATGACCGAAGGGTTTGAAGTATTTGTACATGAAGTAATCGAGGCAATAACAACGTCGCCATTCTTTACTCGTGTAGTACCGGCTGCGACCTCCCCCTTGGTGGTTTTATCAGTGAAATATGTAGGAACTATTTGAGCAAAAGCGGCTTTGGAATCACTCAATGAGATGCGATCTTGTGGACGCTTAGGTCCTGAGATAGATGGAACTACCGTCGAAAGATCTAGTTCTACAACCTGTGAGAAGCGGGGTGCAACAGATGGATCGTGCCAGAGTCCCTGTGTCTTTGCATATTTTTCAACAAGAGCTACTTGATCATCGCTGCGTCCAGTTAAGCGAAGATAGCGAAGGGTTTCTTCGTCAATTGGGAAAATCGCACACGTTGAACCATATTCAGGGCTCATATTTCCAATAGTTGTGCGATTTGCCATCGGGACAGAGACAACGCCAGGACCGAAGAATTCGACGAACTTTCCAACCACGCCAACTTTTCGAAGAATTTCTGTAATCGTTAAGGCCATATCTGTAGCTGTTGTGCCAAGTGGTAACTGTCCAGTTAATTTAAATCCGACGACGCTTGGAATTAACATAGAAACTGGCTGACCCAACAGTGCAGCTTCGGCCTCAATGCCGCCTACTCCCCAACCTAGAACCGCTAAGCCGTTAACCATCGTTGTGTGAGAATCTGTTCCAACAACTGTGTCAGGGTATGCGCGCATCACACCAGAGACTTCACGAGTCATTACAACGCGTGCTAAATATTCAATGTTAACTTGGTGGACAATTCCAGTCCCAGGTGGAACAACTTTAAATTCATCAAATGCACTCTGACCCCAGCGCAAAAAGCGATAACGCTCTTGATTGCGCTCGTACTCAATATCTGTATTTTTCTGAAACGCATCCTTAGTTCCAAAGACATCTGAGATTACTGAGTGATCGATAACGAGCTCTGCAGGTGCAAGTGGATTTACCTTGGAGGCATCTCCACCTAACTCCACAATTGCTTCACGCATAGTGGCAAGATCAACAACACATGGAACGCCAGTAAAATCCTGCATCAGCACTCGAGCAGGGGTGAATTGAATCTCAGTGTCTGGCTCAACCGTCGGATCCCATTGTGCAAGGGCTGCGATGTGATCTGCAGTGATATTGGCACCATCCTCGGTACGAAGCAGATTCTCAAGCAAAACTTTTAGCGAGAATGGAAGAGTTGAGGCTCCCTCAATGGCTGAGATATCAAAAATCTCATAACTCTTACCCGCAACTTCCAGATTTTTCTTTGCGTTAAAAGAGTTTTTACTCATTGTGAACCTTCCGAGTTAAGGATGTGAGCGTCAAGATACCTTAGCCGGCAGGTACAACGCAACACATTCGATGTGATGTGTCATTGGAAAGAGATCGAAAGCCCTTATTTTTGCGAGCGAATAACCGAGTTCAAGAAAGTAAGCAGAATCACGTGCCAATGCCGCCGGGTCGCACGCCACATAAACAACTGCGCGCGGCTTAATTCGAGCGATTTCTGCCAATACATTCTTTCCTGCACCATCACGTGGTGGATCTAAAACAATTACATCAGCATGTGTTACGCGAGGTATTAACTTTGCTACGTCTCCAGTAATAACTTTCACATTGCTAGCATCAGAAAAGTTACGAATTGCATCACTCGTTGCACTCTTGGATCCCTCGAAGAGCTCTATAGCCCCAGATGACCCAACAAAAGGCAGTAATGCTGCGGTGAAGAGACCAACGCCACCATAGAGATCGAGAACTCGGTCACCTTCTTTGACATCGGCGAAATCTAGAACAACACTAGTAAGAACTTCTGGTGCAAACTTATGACTCTGCCAAAAAGAATCTTGGCTTACTTCAAGTTTTCTTCCAACGATTTCTTCATGCAAAATTTGTGGACCTTCGGTTAATCGCGATTTTTCAACTGCGCGGCTGGGGGCTAAAGCGATATTCCGTTCACCCGTATTAGAAACTGCAATCTCGACACGAACATCGGCCTTCCATTCTTTAGCAGCTAAATCAGCAAACAACATGTCTTGGGACAGAGTCAAACAATCATTAATGGGGATAACTGCATGACTTCGAGATCCATAAAAACCAAGTTGACCTTGGTGGTTAGTAGTTGCAATTGCCCTTGTTCGCCAATGCAACGGCTCGCCTACTTCCTCAACTTCTACGCGCACTTGCATTTTGGCAATACGAGAAAATTGTTCAGTAATCACTTCAGACTTTAAAGCGCGTTGGCGTTCGAGCGTAATATGTTGAAAATCGCATCCACCACAACCAGTTCGATGAGAGAACTCGCATGGTGGAGTTACTCGATCTGGCGATCTCTCTAAAACTTCTAGGACTTCTGCCCGGTTAAAACTGCTCCCAGTGGACGTAACTTCGATACGACACTTTTCACCAGGGATTGCATGGCGGATAAAAATAACTGCGCCTTCGTGGCGTGCAATAAAATGGCCCCCATGAACCAGCTTTTCAATCTCAACCTCTAAGACATCCCCGATTGCCACGCGCGTTTTCTTTGATGATGTCATGGAACTAAGCCTATGGGTGTAAGTTGTCACCTGTGCACGTAGTCATCATGGGTTGCGGTCGAGTCGGGTCTTCTTTAGCTACCGAACTTGAGGCCGCTGGCCATACCGTCTCCGTGATTGATCAAGCTCGAGAGGCCTTCAGACGACTTGGTCCAGATTTCAAAGGCCGAACCGTAACGGGCGTTGGATTTGATCGTGACACATTACTTGAAGCCGGTATTCAAGATGCCGATGCTTTTGCTGCAGTGAGCAATGGAGATAACTCAAATATTTTGGCAGCTCGCGTTGCCCGTGAAACCTATGGCGTTCAAAATGTTGTTGCCCGAATTTATGATCCAGGCCGCGCTGAAATTTATCAGCGACTTGGAATCCCAACGGTAGCTACAGTTTTATGGGCAACTGATCAGATCCTTCGAAGGCTTTTACCAGAAGGTTCACGTTCTGAATGGCGAGATGCCAGTGGAACAATTCAACTTTGTGAAATGCATCCACATAATGATTGGTATGGTCGATCAATTCTTTTGATAGATCAATTAACCTCAGCGCGAGTTGCATTTGTTACGCGGCTAGGTGTTGGCATGATTCCCGACGTTCACACAGTTTTGCAACAAGGCGACTTGATTCACGTCATGGTCGCAGATGAAGATATTGCACGCGTTGAGTCAATCCTTGCATCATCACCGGAAGGCGAACGCCAATGAGAATAGCTATCGCTGGTGCCGGAAATGTTGGTCGTGC
>WLKQ01000059.1 GCA_009701185.1 Actinomycetota bacterium
AAGGGCCAGGTTGCATACCAGGCTGAAGAAGGACGTCCACCAGCCGAGAAGGGCGCTCAGAAGAGCCAGCTCGTACTCGGTGGCCAGAAGGCTATGGGAGCGGCAGCAAGCCTCTCTTCAATTCCACAGATTGGTGCTTTCTTGAACACCAATAAGGGTGGAGCTAGCTACTGGGATTCAGCTCCAGCATATTGGACTGCAGTTCTAGTCGACGGAAAGAATCCACTTACAGAGGCTAAGAAGTTAGCTTCAATTTGGAAGGCTAACGTCGCAGCAGGAAAGGCTGATCTCTAAGAGATTTCTCTTGGAGTATGAAAGGTAAAACTTTCATAGCCTAAAAGTTCAATAGCGTGGGCGGGATTCATTCCCGCCCACGCTACTACTTTCACAATCTGCATAAATAATCAGGAAGCGGTAAGACAGTGAGCAGTATTTTTCGGGGCAAGTTTGCAACAGGAATCAAGATAGCAATCCTCGCGATAACTACAGCGATTTTAAGTTTATTAGCCCAGAGTGCTTTTGCCTCGGGTGAAAGTGCTATCGGAGCCTTCTTAGTCTTTGCAATCGTTGCTCTCAATTTTACTTATTTCACAAAGTTTTCAATCCCGCTTAAATTCTTTGTTCCCGGAATTCTCTTCTTTATCGCCTTCGTGATCGCCCCAATTGTTTTTACAGTAGTAATGTCTGTTTTTAACTATCAAACAGGTAACTATATTTCTAAGCCGGCATCAATCGAACAAGTATTAATCCTGGGTGTTGAGCCCGATGCCAACCAAACAACTTTCGATTTAGTTTCAGGCAAAAACTCTAACGGAGACTATGCAATCTTAGTTTCTGATATTGCCAATCAACGATTCTTTATCTCAACTCAAGATTCAATTACTGATGTAGCTGCAGCACAGTTAACAATTAATGAATATGGCGTTGCAACTACCGCTCCCGGATTCACGAAAATTTCCGACGATGAATTAGCGGCCAACGATGCTTATTCGAAGATTCGATACAAATACCAGGATAGTTACTACGTAAAGATTGAAGGCCAAGGCGTTGGCGCGGTCTTTAGACAGAAAATCGCGTATGACGCGAAGACCGACACAATGAAGAACATCATTACGGGTCAGACGTACGTCAATAATGGCAAAGGTAATTTCGCACTTGAGGGCTCACCCGAGACAGTATTAACTCCGGGCTGGCGAACACCTATTTGGTTTGAGAATTACACAAAATTAGTGACAGATAGCCGTTTCCGTACCCCGCTCATTAAGGTATTTATTTGGACTGTGGTCTTCGCCGGACTGACTGTTTTAAGCACCTTCTCTTTCGGACTCTTGCTAGCGCTAGCGCTTAACCGAAAGATGCGCGGGCGTCGTATATATCGCTCAATTCTGATCCTGCCCTATGCCATGCCAAGCATCATGAGTATTTTGATCTGGGGCGGAATGTTTGATTCAGAGTTTGGTGCGATAAATAATATTTTGAACACCCATATTGCTTGGTTTTCTAGTGCAACCTTTGCTCGCGCCGCAGTTCTGCTCGTCAATCTTTGGCTCGGTTTCCCATACTTCTACTTGATCTGTTCTGGATCACTGCAAGCGATTCCATCAGAGCTCCTAGAAGCTGCGGCAATTGATGGCGCCAATCCACGCCAGATATTTAGGCAGATAACTCTGCCGCTGCTTTTACAGATTTTGTCACCGCTTTTGATCGCTTCTTTTGCTTACAATTTTAATAACTTCAATTTGATCTACTTGTTGACGGGTGGTGGACCGAGAAATAGCTTAGATGGTGAAGTTGCAGGTGCTACCGATATTTTGATTAGCTATACATATCAAATTGCATTTGGCCGGGGCATGAATGACTTTGGTTTAGCCAGCGCAATCTCAGTCATTATTTTCTTACTTGTAGCATCGATTTCATTCTATGGCCTGCGTAAATCTAAAGTAATGGAGACCTTCGGATGAGTAAGTGGCTGAGAGAAAATTTATGGCGTCACACATTCGCAACCTCGATGTGTATCTTTTCCTTATTTCCTCTTTACTTAGTGGTTCTCTCATCATTTAAGTCAGGCGGAAGCCTCCAACTAGATTCCTTTGTACCAAGAGAACTCTCATGGGAAAACTACAAGATGCTCTTTTCGTCGCCCAAGATTCCTTTTTTGTCGTGGGTGAAGAACTCCCTCATTATTTCTTCGGTAGTGGCGATTAGTTCAGTAGTTGTTGGCGCCGCCTCAGCTTTTGCTTTTAGTCGCCTCAAGTTCAAAGGCAAGAAATTTGGTATTCAATTACTTCTTCTTGTTCAGATGTTTCCAGCTGTTCTGGCACTTTCAGCGGTGTACGTCATCATGGAGCGTGTGTACTCGTTTGCTCCAAGCATCGGTCTAGGTAGCCAAGCGGGCTTGATTCTTGTCTATCTGGGCGGCTCCATGGGAGTAAATATCTGGCTACTCAAAGGCTTCGTAGATTCGATCCCTGCCGAGCTCGATGAAGCGGCCAAGATCGATGGCGCCAGCCCGGTTCAGACATACTGGTTAATTTTTATTCCGCTTGCAACGCCAGTGTTGGCAGTTGTTTGTTTGTTGAGCTTCATTGGTACGTTCAATGAGTTCATCGTTGCGCGATTATTCTTAGTTGAGATGCAAGGACGCACCGTGGCTGTTGGTTTACAGCAGTTCATTGGCGGACAATATGCCTCTAACTGGGGAGCTTTTGCCGCCGGATCAATTCTGGCGTCGATTCCAATTGTGATCATTTTCTTGTCTCTTCAAAAGTACATTGTGAACGGGCTCACTGCCGGATCCGTAAAGGGATAACAGTGAAGCGCAAAGGCGCTGTTGCACTATTTATTTGTGCACTTTTATCGATCTCAACGTTATCTTTTGCTTCTACTCCTGCATCGACGAAAGTTGGCTTGAGTAAAGACATTATCTATTTTGTAATGCCCGACCGTTACAAAGATGGCGATAAAAGCAATAATAATATTGGTGGCTTTAACGAAACATTAACCGCCTTTAACCATGGCGGAGATCTCAAAGGACTTACGGGTACATGTCTTCCTGGCGATGACGGCTTAGCCCGTATTAAGTCACTGGGTTTCACTGCAGTCTGGTTAACCCCAGTTGTTACCCAACAAGAGGCGATTAGTGCAGGCTCTGGGTATCACGGTTATTGGGGTGTTGATTTCCTCAATGTTGATCCACACCTTGGCACCAATGCAGACATGGCTAATTTTGCTGCGTGTGCGAAGAAGCTCAATCTAAAAATCATTCTAGACATCGTTACTAATCACACGGGTGATGTAATTAAATATCGCGGTACGCAGGCTTATATTCCCGAAGAGTCAAAGAATCTAAAAAAACCAGCGTGGCTGAACAATCTGAATAATTATCACAACGTTGGTGACATGAATAGTTGTTGGGGAGTCGGTAACTGCACCAAAATAGGTGATTTCTATGGCTTAGATGATCTTGCAACTGAAAAGCCACAAGTTTGGCAAGGCTGGGGACAGGTTTACTCAAAGTGGTTGATGGATTACGGTCTATCTGGTTTTAGAGTTGATACCGCGCGACATGTAGACGATAACTTCTTTAAGAATTGGTCACCACTTATTCAGAGCTCAGCTTCAAGCGTAGGAATCAAAGACTTCACAATTTTTGGCGAAGTCTACGACTACAGTCCTTTTAACTTAATGGAATATGTACGCCGGAATAAAGTTCAAACAATTTTGGATTTTCCATTCCAAGCTAATGCCACAGAGTATGCCTCAGGATATTCAAATGCGCCGACACTCACGATGCTTTTTGAAAATGACGATTATTACACCAGCGCAACATCATCTGCCAGCAACCTGGTTACTTTCTTAGGTAACCACGACGTTGGCCGCGTTGGTTACATTATTGCGAATAAGCGAATCCAAAAAACAAGCCAACTTTTACCGCGAGCTAACTTAGCTAATGCGTTGCTTTATTTCACACGAGGAATTCCAGTTGTTTACTACGGTGACGAAGTTGGAATGACTGGAACAAACACGGGTAGAGACCAATTTGCACGACAGGATATGTTTGCTACACAAGTCGATATCTGGAAGAGCGAAAGCAGAATTGGTGGCGCACCAATTGGAAACGGTGACTCATTCCAAGCTACGACCACAAGTCCAATAGCAGCATACTTAAAACAGATCTCTGAACTTCGCCGAGTCCATCCAGGGTTAGCTAATGGTGTGATGCTTGAGCGATATTCCAAGAACTCCATTTTCGTAGTGTCCAAGAAGGATGTTAAAGAAAATCGTGAATATGTGGTGGCATTTAATAACTCGGAGACCGATGAGGTTGTAGATATAACGTCGGCCACCTCAAGTGGTGGTTGGCAGTTATTACTAGGCCAGTCAGAGGTTACGGCCGCTTCGAATAAGCTCAGTTTTAACGTTCCCGGGCTTTCAACCGTGATTTTTAAAGCTAATGACCCAATTGATGTTGTGGCTACCACAGTCGGAAAGTTGTCGATTCGAGCCGATGATTTGACTGGTTTTTATCACGTTAAAGCTGGCGTGAAGTCGGCAGATTTATTGTCAGTCGAGTTCTTTGCACGAGTAGCCGGTACAACTAAATGGATATCCCAGGGAACAGATACAACGGCTCCGTACAGTGTATTTCTAGATCCATTGGATTATCTAAAGAAGAAAATCGAAATAAAAGCGGTGGCAACGAATTCCAAAGGCACTACATTTACGTTTCCGACTATTAAATTTACGATGCCAGCCAAAAGCGCATAGGTTGATCTAGATACTTTGCCCACGAACGTTCGTTGTGGCCACTGCGGTTATACACCTTGCTAATAAAGTCATGGTTCTTATAGCCGCGTGCTCGAAGAAGTTCATCGGCATACATTTGAAATGGTGCATAGGCAGCATCTAAGCCTTTAGTTCCATGACTCATCCAAATTTTGTGCTGACCGGGATCTGGAAGTGATCTGATAGTCGCCTCTACTAATCCGTTGCCAGCAAATGGCCAGTGTGGCGAGAGTGATAGGGCGGTAAAGAATTTAGTTGGATTCTCTCCAAGTGCATAGAGTGTGTTTAATCCGCCCATACTAGAACCAATCATTGCGGTGTTGGCCGCAGAAACGTGCGGGGCAATTGAAGGAACAATGTCATTAAATATCGTTGCTAAGTATTGATCGCTCTCAAGTTTGTCGGCAACTAAAATATCTGCGAAATCTTTATGTACCTCAAGACCCTCACGAAAAAAACGCGCAGGAGTCAGATCTTTTCCTCTACCCCAAGGATTTTCCTTCGTCTGGCTGTGCCACACCCCAATAATTGCAGGGGGATTGATGTCCAATGAAGCACTGACCCGTAGGGCTGATTGGGCCATTTTCCATGTTTGATGGCGGTGCGTAGATGTTGTGCCATCAAAAATATTTTGTCCATCATGTGCGATGAGAAGGTGTGTAGGGCTTTGTTTAGGTAGCCAATAGTCGACCGTACGATTGCCGAATTGAACACGTTTAACTTCGCCCGGAACGCCACGGATTTGAAAGCGCTTAATCTCATTCATAATGGTTAAATCTACCCATGTCTGAGCCTAAAAGGAGCATCATCTGGTTTCGTCGTGATTTGCGGATCACCGATCATCCAGCACTTATGGAGGCGATTACGACCAGTGATGAAATAGTTCCAGTTTTTATTCTCGATAAAAATCTTATTGGCCAATCAGGAAGCAAGCGTTTAGCATATTTAGGTGCATCACTGCGAGCCCTAGATGAAACCTTGGGCAACTCCTTGCATGTGATGGTGGGTGACCAGGTAGAGGTACTGCAGAGTTTGATGCAACGTTACAACGCTTCTGCAGTGCATATTTCTAAAGAGTTCGAACCCTATGGTGCTGCACGCGATGAACGAGTTGCAGCTGCAGGCATTCCGCTGATAGCTACAGGAAGCCCATACGCAGTTGCACCCGGACGAGTTTTAAAACCAAGTGATGCAACGCCATACAAGGTCTATACGCCTTTTTATCGGGCATGGTGCATACATGGCTGGCGTAAGCCAGTCGCTGCGCCTAAGAAAATACAGTGCGCCACTCCAACCGATGGCGATAGAAATTTTCCTGATTGGAAAGTCCCTGAAGGAACCACAATTTCCGTAGCTGGCGAAAAAGCAGCGTTAGAGCGTTGGAAATACTTTAAGAAAAACGCACTCAATAGCTATGACGAAGGCCGAAACATTCCAGGCATAGATGGGACCAGCAAGTTAGGTGCACATTTAAAGTGGGGAGAGATTCACCCACGCACCTTGTTAGCAGATCTTGGTGAGAGTAAAGCCCATGATGTTTACCGTAAAGAGATAGCGTGGCGAGAGTTTTATGCCGATGTACTTTTTAATAACCCTGGAACTGATACGCAGTATTACGCACCACGTTTTGCTGAGATGCGATACAACGAGCCAGATGAGAAGTTCGAGGCGTGGAAAACAGGAATGACTGGCTACCCTTTCGTTGATGCCGCTATGCGTCAATTAGTAAAGGAGGGATGGATGCACAATCGCACACGCATGGTGGTTGCATCCTTTCTAGTTAAAGATCTACATCTTGAATGGCAGCTAGGTGCAGATTTCTTTATGGAACATTTAGTTGATTACGATGTAGCCTCCAATGCTCATGGCTGGCAGTGGACAGCAGGTACTGGCACCGATGCTTCGCCGTATTACCGCGTCTTTAACCCAATCGAGCAAGGCAAACGCTTTGATGAGAATGGTGATTACATCCGCAGATATATTCCAGAACTTGCCGATTTACCGGCCTCGCAGATACATGAACCGTGGTTGTATCCGGTGGATACTAGATATCCGGAACGAATTGTCGATCATGCAGTTGAGCGACTTGAATCTTTGGAGCGGTTAAAAGAGATTAAAGTCGACACACTCCCATACCCTCACGCTTAGCTCGATACATCGCTAAGTCTGCACGTTTGAGCACATCGGTCTGACCATTGTTTGGTGCAACTCCAATACTTACATTGATAAGAATGTCATCGCTATCAATCCTAAAGGGATAACTCAGCGTCGCTCGCAGCGCTAATGCTACTTCCATCGCAGACTCGCTCGTTCCTTCGTAGAGAACTCCAAATTCATCTCCGCCAAGACGTGCTAATAACGCAGAACTTGGAAGTGCTCGACTAAATCTCAGAGCCACTTGTTGCAGAACTTTGTCGCCAGCTTCATGTCCATGTATGTCATTAACGGGTTTAAACCCATCTAGGTCAAGTAAAAGCAGTGCTCCATCTTTGGTGACAAAGTTTTCGATCTCAGAAATTAAACGCCGACGATTGGGTAAGCCAGTAAGCTCATCGGTGCGTGCAAGAATTCTCTCACTTCCAATACTTCGCGAGGCTCTTAGAGCGATAGTCATGCGAATAAATGCCAGCAGCAAAATAATGACTGCGGGCACAACTACGAAATTTGGAAAGTAGCCGGGCTTTAATGCAATGCCACCCAATAAGATTGCACTCAAGAAAATCGATAATGCGATGAGGACTGGATTAATTCCTGATTCATGAGAGGCATTGTGATTTTTATGCCACAAACTTTCTGACAATAAAAGAATTCCAATCAACCATCCATTATCTAAAAATCCACCGAAGCTATAGTTCTCGTGAAGATTGAGCCACAAGAAATATAGATCTGCTGCGGCAAAAGTGAGGATGCCACTAGCAAGTAGGACGGGAGCTGCCGATAATCCATGAGATGCAATAAGAGAAAGCGTGATTGATATCAGCACTAAGTCAGCGATCGGATAGCTCACCGCGAAGAAACCGTTGCTTAAATCCCCGTCAAAATGCGGCAGGAGTGGTTGTAGGAACAAGGCCGCGCCCAACGTACTTAAACCGAGTCCAAAGATTGATGCATCAAAAATCTCAAGCAGAGTGAGTTTGCGGCTAGGTGAAATGAGGCGAGAGATTCCAATAATGGCCGGTGGATAGAAGAGCAGGTAAGCGAT
>WLKQ01000006.1 GCA_009701185.1 Actinomycetota bacterium
AACTGATCAGATCCTTCGAAGGCTTTTACCAGAAGGTTCACGTTCTGAATGGCGAGATGCCAGTGGAACAATTCAACTTTGTGAAATGCATCCACATAATGATTGGTATGGTCGATCAATTCTTTTGATTGATCAATTAACCGCAGCGCGAGTTGCATTTGTTACGCGGCTAGGCGTTGGCATGATTCCCGACGTTCACACTGTTTTGCAACAAGGCGACTTGATTCACGTCATGGTCGCAGATGAAGATATTGCACGCGTTGAGTCAATCCTTGCATCATCACCGGAAGGCGAACGCCAATGAGAATAGCTATCGCTGGTGCCGGAAATGTTGGTCGTGCAATCGCCCGAGAACTTCTTGACAATGGTCACCAAGTTCTTCTGATAGATAAAGACCCTAAAGCCTTAAAGTTAGAGAGCGTTCCTGATGCAGAGTGGTTGATGGCCGATGCATGTGAAATTACCTCATTAGATAATGCGCACTTAAATAATTGCCAAGTTTTAGTTGCAGCAACGGGTGATGATAAAGCTAATTTAGTGACTTCCTTGCTGGGAAAAACTGAGTATGGAGTACCACGCGTCGTAGCACGCATTAATCATCCAAAGAATGAATGGCTTTTTGATTCATCCTGGGGCGTAGATGTTGCGGTATCAACGCCTCGTATTATCTCGGCACTTGTAGAAGAGGCCGTGAGTGTTGGCGATGTCGTTCGATTATTTTCATTTAAAAAAGGCCAAGCTAATTTGGTCGAGCTCACTTTGCCAGATGGCTCAGCTTGCATCGGTAAAACTGTAGAAGAAATCGCCCTTCCGGATGATGCAGCACTGGCTGCAATTGTTCGCGATGGTCGTGTTATTACCGCAAAAGCCCATGAAGTTTTTGCTGCAGGTGACGAACTACTTTTCGTGGCTTCATCTACTGCTGAAGTTCAGATAAAAGCCTGCTTCATCGCTTAATCCTTGGCGGTATGAACTGGTGGTACGGTCTTAATCACCAACCAGGATAAATATCCAGCGGCAATAAAAAGTGGATACCCCATGGCTAAATTGACGCTGCCAAGTAGGTTTACATTTCCACTTCTATAAATCGGATATTGCACTGCAATTCGAGCGAAAAACATGATGACCCAGATCCAACTAGCTTTTACATAGACCTTTTTGCGCGCGGGATCTTTTCGCCATGCAAAGTTCTCACCCAGTAGCGGTCCTAAAACAAGACCGAGAATTGGCCAACCAGCAAGATTTCCTATTAAGTATGCGCTTCCATACGCCAAATTTGTTAGTAACTTTGGAATATAGAAATCAGAGGCGTTGCCACTCTTATTAGCGAAGTAAGCGCAGACCAAGACGCCCACTAAACCCGATACCGCGTGCTGAATTGTGTCTCTGCGGACTAGGCGCACGATTGCCAAAAATAACGACAGGATTAGCGCACCAAGTAAAGCGCTCTTCAGATCATCTTTAATGTTAAAAACAATAAGAAAAACTATTGCTGGTAAGCCAGAATCGATGAGGCCTTTAGTTCCGCCTAAAGCGTTCATTACTTTATCGCGGTCTTGATTATGTTCGCTCATGCGCGCCCACTCGATCCAAATCCGCCTGATCCCCTATCGGTACCGGGAAGAGATGACACTTCAATGAAATCAGCATGCTCGACTTGTTGAATCAGCAGCTGAGCAATTCGATCACCTTTTTTAAAACTTACCGAATCTTTACTGTCAAGATTTATTAAAATACATGAAATCTCTCCGCGATAACTCGCATCAATTGTTCCGGGTGAATTAACCAGACTAATTCCATGTTTAATCGCAAGACCTGAACGTGGATGAACTAGTGCAACATACCCAGGTGGCAAAGCGATACTAATTCCTGTTGGAACCAACATGCGCTCCCCTGGCTCCAATGTGAAATCAATCGTGGTCGTTAAATCAGCTCCAGCATCTCCCGGTTTTGCATACGTTGGTAGCGGTACGGATGGATCAGTGCGCGTGATCAGAACGTTTAAGGATTTCATTTTAGGGATTAATCTCAAAATCTGGATCGACAAAGGCTAAAATCTCTGGATTCTTTGAAATCTGCTCTAAATATTCTTTAGGTGCATTGGTAAGAAAATGCTCCATGGGAACAATGACATAGAGAGCTGCTGCACGCAGGGCGATAGGACCATCAGGTGAGTTCAATCTGCCTTCTGCGCTTCCATAAACCTTGCGGTTGACTTGTCCAGTAATTCTGGCGCTGATGTGCAGGGTTGATCCCAAGGGAACGGGTCGAAGGAAATCAGTTTCCAATCGAGCGGTGACTGCGGGTGCACGTAAAAGCCACATCAATTTTCCGAGAGCTTCATCAAAGGCAAGTGAAAGTAAGCCGCCATGAGCTAAACCAGGAGCACCTTGGTGATCCTCTGTCACCGTGAACTGTGCTGTGATATTTACATCTTCACCGACATAGGCAACGAGATGTAAACCAGTTGGGTGCAGATCACCGCAACCGAAACAGTGTCCAAAGTGCGATGGGATTTTTGAACCAACCGGTGGAGCTTTTGGGTGGCGCTGCGGAATCAGTGCACCTTCTGGAGGTGTGGTGCTGGCGACCCGACTCATGACGCAAGCCTATCCGATACCGTATCGCCTATGCGATTCCGAGAAGTAGTTCGTATGCCTCTATGGCTCTTACTGCTCATTTATTTCTTCTTTTTATCCTTCGTTGTATCCATCTGGGCTGCTCTTGGAAATAATGCCGCGCTGGTAACTCTTGCGATTCTCACTTCGTTATTGATTTTTCTGTACGTTAAATCATCCTTAGAGATCCAGGTCGATGAATCACAGCTATGGGTAGGTAAAGCGCATATTGAATATAAGTACATCGGTGCCACAGTTGCGCTCACAGCTAATGAAATGAAGAATATTCGTACGCGCGATGCCGACCCCTCGGCCCATCTTGAGATTCGATTTTGGAATCCGCATGGCGTAAAAATTCACATCAATGATTCCCGAGATGTAACGCCATATTGGCTGGTAACAAGTAAGAAAAGCGAAGAGCTAAGTAAGCTTCTTAATTCTCTAAAAAATTAATTGCACTCTTTACAAACAGCTTTTGCGCCTTCACCTTTTGCAAGTTGTGTAATGTGATGGACTAAAAAGCAGCGAGAACAAGTGAACTCATCAACTTGCTTTGGAACAACACGAACAGCTAACTCTTCACCAGATAAATCAGCACCAGGTAGTTCGAGGGTTTCTGCAGCCTCAGCTTCATCAACATCGATCTGTCCGGATTGAGCATCAACGCGCTTAGCTTTGAGTTCTTCTAACGACTCTTCGTGGAGTTCTTCATCAGTTTTTCTGGGGGTGTCGTAATCTGTTGCCACTGCTCTCACCTCTTCTCTGTTACCTAGTCACTTCTAACGGCGTGGGATTTTCTTACCCCGCGGGCGCATCATTACCTATTGGGAAGGTACTAGTTGTTATAACCCCCGGCGTGTCGGGGTTATTCCCCACTCACTTGGGCGATTTCTATCGCCTGCGCCAGAGCACCGTCGACTCGAGCGTGAATCGCTGTGCCCTCTGCCACATACTCTTCAGAAAAGATCTCACCGTGTTCATGGATGGCGTGGATCAAGTCTCCGCGACTATAGGAAATAACGGTTTTAATCTCGACACTGGGGCGCGGAAGGGAATTTTCTATTGCCTGAACAAGGGCCGCTACACCAAATCCGGTGCGCACAGAAAAAGCAAAACTATTGGGTTCTTTGCGCAATATCTCCATGACGGTCTGCGGATCTGCAATATCAACTTTATTTATAGCGATAATCTCGGGAATGTCAGAGCCACCAATTTCGCTAATTACTTCGCGCACGGCTCGAATCTGTTCAAAAGGGTCAGAGTGAGATCCATCGACTACATGCACAATCACATCGGCGCCCGATACTTCTTCTAATGTTGATTTGAACGCATCGATTAACTGGTGCGGTAAGTGGCGCACAAATCCAACTGTGTCAGTCAATGTATAAACACGGCCATCGCTTGTGGATGATTTACGAACCGTAGGATCAAGCGTTGCAAAGAGTGCATTTTCTACTAATACGCCGGCGTCAGTAAGTCGATTAAGAAGTGATGACTTTCCAGCATTTGTATAACCAGCAATTGCAACTGAGGGAATGTTAAAACGTTTGCGCTCTTGGCGTTTTGTATCTCGAGAAACTTTCATTTCAGCGATTTCTCGACGTAGTTTTGTCATTTTGTCACGAATACGTCGGCGATCGGTTTCAATCTTCGTTTCACCCGGTCCACGTCCACCGATTCCTGCTCCTCCGGCAGCGCGTCCGCCTACTTGACGCGAAAGTGAATCACCCCAGCCACGTAAACGCGGCAAGAGATAAGCAATTTGTGCCAATTCAACTTGAGCTTTACCCTCTTTGCTTTTTGCATGCTGCGCAAAAATATCTAAAATTAAGGCTGTTCTATCTACGACTTTTACTTTTACTTTATCTTCAAGCTGACGAAGTTGTGAAGGTGATAGCTCGCCATCACAAATAACGGTATCTGCACCAGTTGCAATCACTACTTGTCGTAGCTCGGCCACTTTTCCAGAACCAATATAAGTCGCTGGATCTGGTTTATCTCGACGTTGAATTAATCCTTCTAATACTTCCGAACCTGCAGTCTCTGCAAGGGCTTTTAACTCAGCTAATGAGTTTTCTGCCATCAGCGATGTTCCTTCTGTCCACACACCAACAAGTACTACTCGCTCGAGTTGTAACTGGCGATATTCAGCCTCTGAAATATCTTGAAGCTCGGTAGAAAAACCTTTAACACGCCGTAAAGCATGACGTTCGGAAAGTTCAAGTGTTGGATCAATGAGCTCATCGATCTCACCGGAATCGTATTCAGCTGCTACCCGTGCACTCTCACGCATCAAAGCATCAAATTCATCACCTGTCGGTTTATTAGGCAAGAAGAAACTCCGTGATATCTACATCTCGAACTAGAACTGCTGGGCCAATCAGTGTTGCATTTGAGTGCCCATCAATTGAAACCTCTAGACGGCCACCAGGTGGATTAATAATCCATGTCGACGGCAGACGATCTTTAGTATGTAATACGGCGGCAAGTGCTACCGCGCATGTTCCAGTTCCGCACGAACGTGTTTCACCACTTCCCCGCTCATAAACACGCATCTCTAATTCGTGATCTCCGATAACTTTTGCAAACTCGACATTTACGCCATCGGGATAAGTATCACGTGGTCGAACAACGGGAGGTTCCCCCATCGGGCCAACGTCACTTAAACTCTCTACAAATACAACTGCATGAGGATTGCCAACGCTTATGTGATAGCCATTCCAAATGTGTCCGTTTGTGGCAGCAGTAATCGCTTCACCTTCATCGGTTACCTTTCCCATATTGACTGAAATGTCACCTGTCATTGGAACCCGCAAGTGTTTAACACCATCACGAGTATTAATTGCAAAAATTCCCTCAACTACATGACCACGCTCAACTAAGTATCTAGCCATGACACGGATACCATTTCCGCACATCTCTGCCAGTGAGCCATCGGCATTGCGGTAATCCATAAACCACTTGCCATCGCGTTTAATTATTCGAATCAATCCATCGGCGCCGACGCCTGTTGTTCGGTCACAAATAGCTGCCGTTTGGGCAGTAGTAATCGAGTGAATATCATCTGGATCAAAGACCAGCACGAAATCGTTTTCAGTGCCATGTCCATACGTTGCAATCATTGCGCTCAGTTTATCTTCTCTAGATGTTTTAGTACTGTCTCAAATCGAGGTTGTACCGGCGATATCCATGTGATGCGGGCATCACGAGAGAACCACGTCTCTTGCCGGCGGGCATACTGTCGAGTTGCACGCTTAGTATCCTCGCGCGCCTCGTCTTGGGTCATTCGCCCTTGTAGATAAGCGATTATCTGAGAATACCCCAGTGCTAATTGCGCCGTACGAGCTTCGGTGATTCCAGAATCTAAGAGCCCTTGAACTTCAGAGACGAAACCTTGCTCCCACATCAGATCAACTCGCGCGCTGATGCGCACATCCAAACTTTCGCGATCCATTACCAATCCAAATTGGCGTGCATCCGGATATCGCGTGCTTTCCTCCCGCGGTAAGTTTGCTGTAAATGGTTTCCCTGTAATCGCAATCACTTCAAGCGCGCGAATGACGCGACGAGCGTTAGCTCTATCAATCGCTATTGCGGCGGCCGGATCCAATTTCTGCAATCGCTCGTACATCGCATCAAGGCCGATTTTTTCTAACTCAAGCTCTAGCGCTTTGCGGGTATCTGGATCAGTGTCTGGAAAATTTAACTCATCCAGAATCGATTTTATATAGAGCCCAGTACCCCCAACAATTATTGGACGCTTACCGCGAGATTCAATCTCATTTATCACTTTGCGTGCATAATCTTGATACCAAGCAACCGTTGAGTCTTGAGTAACATCTAATACATCTAACAAATGGTGCGGCACTCCTTGGCGTTGCTCTAGCGTTAATTTGGCTGTGCCGATATCCATTCCACGATAGATCTGCATGGAGTCGGCATTAATAATTTCTCCATCAAAATGCTGGGCAAGTGATATTGCTAAATCGCTCTTACCTGTAGCTGTAGCTCCACATATAACTAAAATGCTCATCTTTTAACTGTCGGGATTCCAAGCATTGTTAACTTAGCCTCAGACTCTTTAGTTCGCGCCTCATGTGAGTCTCCTCCGCGCGTTGCCCGAATTGCTCCTGGCGTACCGATTAAATAATGCGCTGATGCGTCGGTGATGGTTACCTCTACCTCATCACCTGGGCGAGCTAATGCAGCATTGTCAAAGTGCACAAGGCGAAAATCTTCGCTACGTCCAGTAAGTCGTGCCTGAGCTTCATCGCGACGACCTTCATAGTCACCCACCAGCACTTTAAATTGCTTACCAATAGCCTCCTTATTTACTGATAAAGATATTTCTTGTTGGTGATTATGAAGTCGGGTATAACGCTCCCCTACGACATCGGCAGGTACTTGATTGGGCATTGTTGCAGCAGGTGTTCCCGGGCGGATTGAATATTGATATGTATATGCCGCAGCAAAACGGGCCTCTGAACACAGATCTAATGTCGCTTGAAAATCCGCCTCGGTTTCACCTGGGAAACCAACGATGATGTCCGTGGTTATTGATGCATGTGGCATGGCGGTGCGGACGCGATCAAGAATTCCAAGATACCTATCTGTTCTGTATGAACGGCGCATGGTTTGTAAAATGGCATTTGAGCCTGATTGCAACGGCATGTGTAAATGCGGCATGACATTTGGAGTTTGTGCCATGGCGTCAATAACGTCATCGGTAAAATCACGAGGGTGCGGCGACATGAAACGAACCCGTTCTAAACCGTCAACTTTCCCGCATTCGCGCAGCAAATTGGCAAATGCACTTCGATCATTAAAGTCAACACCATAGGCATTTACATTTTGACCGAGAAGAGTTATTTCGATTACGCCTTGATCTACTAGAGCCCGCACTTCTGCCATGATGTCGGTAGCTGGCCGGTCTTTTTCAATTCCACGCAGTGTAGGAACGATACAAAATGTGCATGTGTTATTACATCCAACTGAAACCGAAACCCATGAAGAAAAGGCAGATAGTCGACGGGCGGGAAGCGTTGATGGAAAGTGCTCGAGAGACTCTAAAATTTCAATTTGTGACTCTTCTTCAATTCTTGCTCGCTCTAGTAGAACTGGTAGCGAGCCGACATTGTGAGTACCAAAGACCACATCAACGTATGGAGCTTTTTTTAGAATTATCGCTTGATCTTTTTGAGCCAGGCATCCCCCAACGGCAATTTGCATGAGGGGATTAGCTTTTTTGATGGGAGCTAAGAAGCTCAAGTTTCCATAGAGTTTATTATCTGCATTTTCTCTAACGGCACACGTATTGAAGACGACGATGTCGGCCTGGCTACCCTCAAGTGCTGGAATATAACCAGCTTCATCAAGTAGACCGGAAATACGTTCAGAATCGTGCACATTCATCTGACAGCCATAGGTCTGGACTGTGTAGGTGCGTGTCATGTGCCTATCGTAGGGCTAAAAATTACAGGGCAATAACTTCAATCTCAAAAGTCGAACGGTTCACTAGAGCGGCATGATGATTATCTAAGGTTGACCAGCCTGGTTGATTCCAACCACTTGAGGCGAATAGTACGCCCTCGGGTGTGGGCAAATATTTGATCTCATAATAATCATCAGGTGCCCAGTCTGGTTTTCGTTCAGTATTGTGTTCGCTGACAGTTACGAAATATTCCCGGTTCATAATCATGCAGTTGAGGCTAGTTGTATCCCCGTGAGTTTTAATAATTGAGAGCGCTGACTTAATTCCAAGAATTAATCCATGTTTTTCTATCTCAGTTATTACTAAATAAAAATATCGTTCGCTATCAGTGTCGCCAACAATTAGCTTGGCAAACTTTGAATCAATATATGGAGCAATCGCATCGGGTGGAAAAATTGAACCGTTATGAATGAAAGAATAGTCTTCGTACATAAATGGGTGCGTATTGTTTTCGCTAATAGATAGTCCTTTAGTGGCCCAGCGCAAGTGCAACAAAGCACCATCGGCCACATTGGTTTCCATGCTGGTATCAAAGCTGGCGCTAGTTGCCGCTGCCTCAACTTTTCGTTCTAGAGTTATATGTGCCCCTGATTTGTCGACGGTCGATAAGCCCCAACCATCACAATGGACTGAGGATAAAGCGACAAATTCTGAAAATTCATCCCCCACCAACGCTGGGAAAGAGGTTTTTGCTGGCGACACGTAGCCCATTAACCGGCACATTTTGAGTCAAACCCCTCTCAATTGAGTCACACTATAGGTAGAAAGGTTACCCCAGAGTCTCAAGGAGGAGTACATCTTGGCAATCACAAATGACGACGAAAAACGTTTAGCAGATCTTGGCTATAAACAAGAGCTAAACCGCAGTTGGTCTGGATTCTCAAACTTTGCAATCTCATTTTCAATTATCTCAATTCTGGCAGGTTGCTTTACAACCTTCGCTCAGGCTTGGAATAACGGTGGTCCCGTAGCAATATCTATCGGGTGGCCTATTATTTCAATGTTTATTCTTATTATTGGTTTTTGTATGTCAGAGCTCGCCTCGGCTTATCCGACATCAGGTGGAATTTACTGGTGGGCGGCAAAGTTAGGTGGCCCGAAGGCAGGCTTTTATACAGGATGGCTTAATTTAATTGGCCTTGTTTCAGTTACAGCATCAGTCGGTTATGGTGCTGCAAGCTTTCTGAACGTAATCCTTGGTGCACAGTGGCCAAGTTATGCCACTAGCTTCATGGGTGGAGATTACATCAAGCAGCAGTTCTTCCTATTTGTCATGATTATTCTCTTAGTAACGCTGATCAACATCTATAGCGGACAGTTGTTATCTCTCTTTAACAATATTTCCGTGTGGTGGCACGTGTTTGGTGCACTTATTGTTATCGGAATCCTTTTATTTGTACCTTCAGAACATCAGACATTGTCGTGGATGTTTACCACCAAGATCAATAGCTCTGGATTTAGCGATAACTCATACTGGCTCTATGTTCTGCCATTAGGTTTCTTGCTCACCCAGTACACAATCACTGGCTTTGATGCATCGGCTCACTTATCTGAAGAGACCCATAATGCTCATATCAATGCAGCAAAAGGAATCTGGAAGTCGATCTTCTACTCAGCAATCGGTGGTTATATCTTGTTGATGGCATTTCTATTCGCCGCAACAAAGTCCGATGTAATTAGCTCATTTGATCCAGCAGTCAACCCATTTGGTGGAGGATCAGTAATCGCTGTTCTCTACACAGCACTTGGCGGCGGCATGGCTTTCAAGTTGGTCATGATTATTACAACTGTGGGTCAAATCTTCTGTGTGACTGCCTGCTTAACTTCATGTTCACGCATGATGTACGCATTCTCACGCGATGGCGCAGTTCCAGGGGGAAATCTTTGGAAGAAAGTTAATAAGCACCACGTGCCATTGAACGCAGTTTTGGCCTCATCATTAGGTGGAATCATTTTGACTCTACCAGCGCTATGGAAGAGTCCAACAGGTGCACCTACTGCTTTCTACGCAGTTGTATCTGTCTGTGTTATTTCTTTGTATCTTGCATTCTTGATTCCAATTTGGCTAAGGCTAAAGGCTGGCGATTCATTTAAAGCTGGAGCATGGACACTTGGTGCACGTTACAAATGGATGTGCAGAGTTGCAGTAGCTGAAATTACAATTATTTCTATCTACTTCATCTTGCCATTCTCACCAGCTGGTACTCCAGGCAATAAGGATTTCACCTGGACTGCAGTTAACTACGCGCCAATTATTACTGGTGGCGCGTTGATCATTCTGTGGGCTTGGTGGAATATGTCCGCTAAGAAGTGGTTTACAGGACCACGGAGCAACATCAACTCATAATAGAGAACTAACACTAGTAACCCCCGTCGCGTAAGTGGCGGGGGTTACTCTTTGTAGATTTTCTAAGCGCAACTCGATAGCATCACCTTATGAAATCAATGTCGATAGAAGCGCTCAAGTCCGGAGTCCAGGATGGAAGTATTGACACCGTTGTCGTAGCCATGACCGACATGCAAGGTCGCCTTACCGGTAAGCGAATTCACGGACAGTTTTTTCTTGATGAGGTTCTCAAGCACGGCACTGAAGGGTGTAACTATCTCCTAGCAGTTGACGTCGATATGAACACGGTAGATGGTTATGAAATGTCATCATGGGAGCGCGGATATAGCGACTTTGCGCTAGTTCCAGATATGAGCACTCTTCGATTAATCGATTGGCAGCCTGGTGCAGTTTTAGTTCTGGCCGATGTCCAGTGGCTAGATCACACAGATGTTGTTGCCTCGCCTCGTCAAATTCTGCGCAAGCAAGTTAAGGCACTCAATGAGGCTGGCATGGAAGCCATGTGCGGAACCGAGCTTGAGTTTGTTGTTTATAAAGATACGTATGAAGAGGCGTGGGATAAGGGTTATAAAAATCTTATTCCGGTCAATCAATACAATGTAGATTATTCAATTTTGGGCGGATCACGCATTGAACCACTTTTGCGCCGAATCCGTTTATCGATGGCCAATGCGGGTATGACTGTTGAGTCCGTCAAGGGTGAATGTAATTTTGGGCAGCATGAGATCGCATTTAAATACTCTGATGCGCTATCAAACTGTGACAACCATGTTATTTATAAGAACGGTGCTAAAGAGATCGCATCCCAAGATGGATACGCACTCACCTTTATGGCAAAACCTAATGAGAAGGAAGGCAACTCTTCTCATATCCACTTATCTTTCCGTGGATTAGATGGCTCAATGGTGATGACTGATGAGAACGATAAAGAGCATGGAATGAGCGATATAGGTCGCTACTTCATCGCTGGCCAAATTACTCATTTGCGTGAACTAGCCCTTCTCTTTGCACCCAATATCAACTCTTATAAGCGTTATGTTCCTGGCTCTTTTGCCCCTACCGCCATTCGCTGGGGTCGAGACAATCGCACATGCGCACTGCGCTTAGTGGGTCATGGTCCTTCACTTAGACTTGAAAATCGCGTGGCAGGCGGAGACGTTAATCCGTACCTTGCAGTGGCTGGAATTATCGCCGCTGGTCTTGATGGAATTAAAAACAAAATGGTTTTAGAGCCAGCTTTTGAAGGAAATGCATATGCCTCAGATTCTGCGCGCATTCCCTCATCAATGCCGGAAGCATTAGAGCTGTGGGAAAACAGCGCATGGGTCAAAGAGGTTTTTGGCGCAGAAGTACAGGCGCACTATGCAAATATGGCCAAGGTAGAGATCGCTGCTTATGGCAAGGCAATTACCGACTGGGAACTATTTAGAAACTTCGAAAGGTTTTAAATCAAGGTGTCGACTTCATATGATGTAATCAATCCTGCAACCGAAGCAATAGTTAAAAATGTTATTCACTTAGATATCGCTGCCACTGATGATGCGATAGCACGAGCTGATAAGGCGTTCCATACCTGGAGAAATATTGCTCCAGGTGAGCGCGCGCGCTTGCTGCGCAATTTTTCTCAGATCGTTACTGAGCACCGTGAAGAGTTAGCTCAGTTAGAGATTACTAACTCTGGACATACCCGGGGCAATGCTTTGTGGGAGGCCGATAACGTTGCTAATACTTTGATGTATTACGCAGCTGCTCCAGAACGCTTATTTGGTCGACAAATTCCAGTTGCCGGTGGCGTGGATATAACTTTCAAGGAACCATTGGGAGTAATCGGAATTATTGTTCCTTGGAACTTTCCTATGCCAATTGCTGCGTGGGGGTTTGCTCCAGCCCTAGCTGCAGGCAATACCGTTGTTTTAAAGCCCGCTGAATACACACCGCTAACTGCGATTCGTTTGGGCGAATTAGCCCTACTCGCCGGAATTCCAGAGGGTGTATTCAATGTTTTACCCGGCAAAGGAAGCATTGTTGGGAATCGATTTGTTACCCATCCCCTAGTTCGCAAAGTTGTCTTTACTGGCTCAACATCGGTCGGTAAGCAGATCATGGTGGGATGCGCTGATCAAGTGAAACGTTTAACTCTTGAGCTCGGCGGTAAAAGCTCTAACATCATCTTTGCTGATGCTGATATTGCAAAAGCTGCAGCTGGTGCTCCTGGAGCTGTCTTTGATAACGCTGGCCAAGATTGCTGCGCACGCTCACGCATCTTGATTCAAAAATCAGCTTTCGATACTTTCATGGAGCACTTTGAAGTAGCGGTCAAAAAGTTTCGTGTTGAAGATCCAAATCTAGCGACGTCAGATATGGGTCCACTAATCTCGAAGAAACAGTTTGATGCCGTTGAGTCATTCTTAAATGAGCCCGTTGCATTTAAAGGTAGCGCACCAACTGGTCCTGGATATTGGATGGCACCCACAGTTCTGCTGCCAAAGAGCACGACTTCACGTTCATGGAGAGAAGAGATTTTTGGACCAGTTGTATCGGTGATGACATTTGAGGATGAGGCCGAAGCGATCGCAATGGCTAACGACAGTGAATACGGTTTGTCAGGATCCATTTGGACTCGAGATATTGGACGTGCCCTACGAGTCTCTCGTGGAGTAGAGACTGGTGCACTGTCAGTGAACTCTAATTCATCGGTGCGCTTCTGGACTCCCTTTGGCGGATTTAAACAATCAGGACTTGGACGTGAGCTCGGGCCTGATGCTTTGGATTCATTTACTGAAGTTAAAAACGTTTTTATCGCGAACGACTAAATTTTAATAATCGGCGCGGATGCGATGCGGTCAAGAAATTGATCTACTAAATCGTAGGCGCGCTGATTGCTTTCTTTCTCTATCAATTTTGTTTGTGCGCGTAGCTGCTCCACCACAACACCTTCGGATTCAACTTCAGCGCAACCACCTTCCATAGCCAGCCACAGCTCTAACACATCTGAATTAATCTCTGGATGAAATTGCAGACCAAGGGTTCGACCGAAAACATATGCCTGAGCACACAGTTCATTACGAGCAATTGGTGTTGCACCTGGCGGAAAAGTAAATCGATCCCAGTGATATTGAAACCAAGGACCCCTAGGAATGAGTGACTCATCGTGGGATTCAATCTCAAACCAGCCCAGTTCTGCATGAGGTGAGCGAGAAACCGTGCCTCCTAATACTCGGGACATCACCTGTCCCCCAAAGCAGATTCCGAAAATTGGAATTCCAGCATTGTGTACCTCGCGCAGTTGTCTTAACTCAGGCAAGAGCCAATTCCCAATAGCTTCATCATCATAAGCGGCATAAGGAGCACCCATAACTACGACCACATCAAAATCTAAAAGGTTGGGCCATTCGACAGTGACATTAGGCGTGTTGGCATTTTTTTCATCGACGATAATGAAACGAGTAATATCAAAACCGCGTCGCTCGAATTGGGTCCAGATAGGGCCGGCTTCACTGACGTGATCATGTTCAATAAAAATAACGCGCTTGCTCATGCCTAAACTTTACTTGATAATCCGCAAAGGCTCTTGTCCGCGGGCGATGAGACGCTCGAAATATACTTCTCGCTTTTCGTTAAAACGATTGGACTCGAGGGTAGTTTTATCCAAAAACTGCTGCAATTCATCGCGAGCTGCAAGACCATCACCTGATAAATCTGTACGCTCAAAGACTTTCCAAGCTCGCAGTACAGGAGCAATCACTTCTTCAAGGTGTTGCTGCATGTCGTAAATTCCCGCCAGAGCAATCTGAACTGCCTTTCGGTTAAAGCCTGGCATATTGGCACCTGGCATATCAAAGTTAGTAACGACATCTGCAATCGCACGCATTGCAGCATTTGGTTCCATATCCAAAGCTGCACCGAGAGTGTTGCGATAAAAAAGCATATGCAGGTTTTCATCTAAAGAGATTCGCTGCATCATTCCCTCAGCAATAGGATCATCAGAGATCTTGCCAGTATTGCGGTGCGAAATTCGTGTAGCTAACTCTTGAAATGAAACGTAGGCAATCGTGTGCAGCATGTCATTTACATAAGGAGTCTGATACCCCAGTGACATATGTGCCATGCGAAGATCTTCAAGCTCATAAGGATCAACCCCACGGGTTGCCATTAAATAATCTCTAATAACAATACTGTGACGTGCTTCTTCAGCCGTCCAGCGTTCTATCCACGTGCCCCACGCACCATCTCTGCCCATCGATAATGCAATTTCAGTGTGATAGCTGGGCAAATTATCTTCAGTCAAAAGATTTAGAACCAAGGAATCTTGTGCAACTGGTGTTAGTCGCGAATCTTTTGCCTCCCATGCATCGCCATTGAGCGGGCCTGCATAATCGCGGCCTTCAGACCATGGGACATATTCATGGGGGTACCAGTTCTTCTGAACGCCTAAATGCCGTTCTAGTTCAACGGCGACCACTGGTTCTAGATCTCGAATAAGTCGTGCTTGAATCGATTCAGCATCATTGGTCATAGGTCGAACGCTATGCCAGAACCTGCCTTACTCGCGAGTTATAAATTCTTTTTGGCGCGCGCGTTTGCAGCCGCTGCCCGCCATTTGGCGATTTCGGCGTGATTGCCACTTAATAAAATCTCAGGAACAGCAATTTCTCGCCACACAGCCGGCTTTGTGAAGTTTGGATACTCCAGATAACCATCTTCATTGTGAGACTCTTCAGTCAAAGATTCTGGGTTACCAAGTACTCCGGGAAGCAGTCGTGTGATTGCCTCAATCATGACTAACGATGCAACTTCTCCCCCGCCAAGCACATAATCACCAATTGAGACTTCATGGACTCGAATGTTTCGCGATGAATACGTTTCTGTGTTGTAGTGCTCTCGTACGCGATCATCAATTCCTTCGTATCTTCCACATGCAAAGACAATGTGAGAGGAGCGTGAGAACTCTTGTGCCATCGATTGATCAAAGCGCTTTCCAGCTGGAGTCAAAATAATCAGATCAGTCTCATCCACCATCAGTGGGTCAAGGGCTTGTCCCCATACTTCCGGCAACATCACCATTCCGGCCCCACCTCCATATGGAGTGTCATCTACTGCGTGATGATTATTTGTGGCAAAGCTACGTAGGTCGTGAACAACGAACTCTAAAATTCCAGACTCTTGCGCTTTTCCCAAAAGTGAAAGTGAGAGCGGCGCAAAGTAATCAGGGAAAATTGTGACTGTCTCGATCTTCATGAAACTATCCCACTCATATCTGGCGGAATAACAACCACGCGCTTGGCTGCGACATCAACTATCGGTACAAGTTGGCGAACGAATGGAATGAGTGATTCTCCAACTTCAGTCTTGATGGCCAGTAAATCCTGGCCGGGAAGATTGATCACATCGGTAACTTCACCAAAAACTTCGCCGCCTTCAAGAAGTGCAGTACAGCCAATCAACTGCAGCACGTGATAATCATCGTCATCTTCGCGCTCTTCGTTGATATCTACATCAGCGTAGAGAAGAACATTGCGTAGTTTTTCAATTTGATTGCGATCTGTATAACCAGAAAAGCCCAGAAGTAAAATACCGTTATGAACACGTCCAGAAGTAATGGTGAGTTCACCATGTTCATCACTTTGAAGCTTTGCACCTACAGCAAATCGGCGATCAGGGTCATCGCTTCGAACTTCGATAGTTGCCTCACCTAATATGCCGTGGGCACGACCAATTCGCCCTACGAGTAAACGCATGGCTAATTGATCACTAACTTAGTTAGGTTCGTCGGTCTCAACTAGATCGACACGAACTGTGCGACCTGCGAGCGCGCTAACAACTGTGCGCAGAGCTTTAGCAGTACGACCATTGCGACCGATTACTTTGCCAATATCTTCTGGATTAACTCGTACCTCAAGGGTTGTGCCGCGGCGATGTGTTTTTTCGCTGACCACAACATCGTCGGGATTATCGACGATTCCCTTTACGAGATGTTCGAGTGCTTCATCCATCATGATTATTCGGCAGCCGCTTCTTCAGTTGGTGCTTCAACCACTGCTTCGGTTGTCACAACTTCAGCTGGAACCTCGGACACAGCTTCAACTGTTTCTGGTTCGGACACAACTGTTTCTGGTTCGGACACAACCGCTTCTTCAATTACTGGATTAGCCTTTGCAGCTAACTTCTCTTGAGCCTTCTTCTTAAGGGTAGTTGCACCCTCTTTAGGCTCATCCATTGCATGCTTAACGGCTGCTTCATAAGCAACGATCTTTCCTACGCGAGGAGTTGCAACGCGAAGAGTTCCTTCAGTTCCAGGAAGCCCCTTGTGCTTTTGCCAATCTCCAGTGACCTTAAGCAGCGCCTCTACAGCAGCTGATGGTTGAGCACCGACTCCGAGCCAGTACAGAGCACGCTCTGAGTTGATCTCGATAAGTGATGGCTCTTGTCCTGGGACGTAGCGACCAATCTCTTCAATTGAGAGTCCGTTACGTGCCTTACGTGAGTCGGTAACAACTACACGATAAAAAGGTGTACGGATTTTGCCCATGCGCATTAAGCGGATTTTTGTAGCCAAGAAATGTATCTCCTGTAAATGTATGTCATATCAACTCACTGCAGCGGGGTGCGCGGTGAATTCGATTCAACTATCGATAGTGGATGTTGCTGGGGGTAGAGGGCCCCTTCAACAGGTTGCTTATTCTGCCATCCCAAGGGGTTTTACGCGAAATCGCCTACTGAGCCTCTTCAATGGCCCGTTTGGCAGGATTGCCTGACTTGGACTTCTTCTTCTGGACAACGCTCTTCTTAGGCGCGCTCATAGCCGGCATTCCGGGAGGCATTCCCGCCGGCATTGCCCCGTTTCGGACCTGCTTCATCATCTTTTGAGCCGCCGAGAATCTATCGACCAGATTATTTACATCAGTGACCGCCCTGCCCGAACCCAGGGCAATACGCGCTCGCCTAGAGCCGTTGAGCAGCTTGGGATCGCGACGCTCAGTGGGTGTCATTGATTGAACGATGGCCCTTGTGCGAATTATTTCGCCTTCATCAAAATTATCAATCTGTTTCTTCATGGCAGCAGAACCAGGCAACATTGATAAGAGTTTGGACATTGAACCCATCTTCGACATTGCTTGCAGTTGGTCTAAGAAATCCTCCAATGTAAAATCTTCACCGCTTGCAAACTTCGCCTCTAACTTTGCTGACGTGTCACCGTCAAATGCCTTCTTTGCCTGCTCGGCCAAAGTGGCAACATCGCCCAAACCTAAGATTCGAGATGCCATTCGATCTGGATAGAAAATATCAAAGTCGCTGAGTTTTTCTCCAGTTGAAGCAAACATGATTGGTCGTTCGGTCAGAGATGCTATCGAGAGCGCAGCACCACCACGAGCATCACCATCGAGTTTTGTAAGGACAACACCATCAAAACCAACGCCATCTAGAAATGCCTGCGAAGTTCGAACAGCGTCTTGACCCATCATGGCATCAACAACAAAGAGAATTTCATCGGGTTTAACTGCATCACGTATGCGTACTGCTTCATTCATTAAATTTTCATCAACACCAAGTCGTCCAGCTGTATCAACGATGACCATGTTGTACTGCTTAGCGTGTGCAAATTCGATACCAGCTTGCGCAACTTTTACCGGATCACCGACTCCATTTCCGCTTTCAGGTGCAAAAACCGGAACATTAATGCTCTCCCCCACAACTTGTAGTTGTGTAACTGCATTGGGGCGTTGTAGATCGGATGCAACCAAAAGTGGAGTGTTTCCTTGGTCGGCATAAAACTTAGCTAATTTTCCGGCGAGAGTTGTTTTACCTGCGCCTTGTAAACCTGCCAACATAATGATTGTTGGCCCTTTTTTAGCAAAGCGAACTCGACGAGCTTGTCCACCTAAAATCTCAATCAGTTCTGCATTTACGATGTCAAAGATGACTTGACCTTGGTTAGTTCCAGATTGCACAGTGGGCAGTACTGCCAAGGATTTTTCACTTATGCGTGCAACGAAACTATCGACAACGCTGAGCGCTACATCCGATTCGAGGAGCGCTTGGCGGATCTCTGCACACGTTTTCTCAATATCTGATTGAGAGATTCGCCCTCGTGAGCGCAGCGCGCCAAAGGCAGATGTGAAGCGAGAGGACAGAGATTCGAACATAGTGCGCTAAGACTACGCCAGAGCCGCTCGTAATCGCGACGTGACTTCTTCTGCTCGTACATTGCTCAATGGGCCACCAGTGAGTTCAGTGACATAGAGGGTATCGATAGCTTCTGCACCAAGAGTGGTAACAATGGCAGATCGAATATCAACTTTTGAGTGCGTAATTGCAGCACCAATTCTAAAAAGTAGTCCGGGGCGATCATGACTTCGCACTTCGATAACTGTTGCATCAGTTGCTGCCTCGTTGAAGTAGACGACGTTAGGCGCCGGAACAGGAATTGTTGGAATGGTGGCATAAATCTTTGCACGGGCCAAAAGTTTTTCTTCAACTGCTTCAGAGTCTTTCACCGCTTTTTCGATCTCATCTCGAAGGCCGTCAGAAGTAATAACTGGTGCATGTGGTTGTGGGCTGACAATCCAATACATCACGGCAGATTTTCCATGGGTTTTTGTTCGTGCAGATTTAACATCCAGGCGTGAAATATTCAAAACGCCAGCAATGAGCGAGAGCAAGCCTGGCATATCTGGTGAAACTATTTCGATCGAATATCCACTCGAATGCTCTAATAATTCAATCGTTAATTCTCCGTTTTCAGCTAAATCTAACTGCGCTTGACTCAATGATGGTTGTTCGGCAATCTGTGAACCAGACATAAACTTTCGAGTGCGTGTAACTAAATCTGAGACCAACGCCGCCTTCCAATCACTCCAACCAGCACTTCCAGTTGCTTCGCCGTCTGCAACGCTCAGGGCATGTAGAAGCTCTAGAGTATTTAGATCTGGAATTACGGCGGTTATCGATGCGATCGTTGCTGGATCATCTAAGTCACGACGCGTTGCAGTAGATGAGAGCAGTAAATGATGACGAACTAGCAGCTGCAATGTTGCTATGTCTTCATTTGAAAATCCTACGCGCTCGGCAATGGGTGCAATCAAGCGCTCACCTCGTTCAGAATGATCTTCTTCTCCCCCTTTTCCAATATCGTGGAAGAGGGATGCAAATAGCAGTAAATCTGGGCGGTGCACTTTGCGTGTTAATGAAGCGGCATGGACTGCTGTCTCGACCATATGCCTATCCACGGTATGTCTATGGAGTGCATTTCGCTGCGGAAGGGAGCGAACAGCGCGCCACTCAGGTATCCAACTAAAGATAATTTCCTCTTGGTCTAACATTTCAAATATTGGAACCATGGCTTCGCCAGCACCAATTAATGAGATTAACAATTCACGGCCTTCTCGTGGCCATGGCGTTGGGAGTGCAGATTTACCTGCAGCAAGGGACGTTGTGATCATTTCGCAGGTTTCTAATGACAGTCGAAGCCCAAGCTGGGCCGCCGTAGCAGCTGCGCGCAGAGAGATGACGGGGTCACTATGCAAATCCGCCGCATCATCAATAACGATTTCATTATTAACGACACTAATATTTTTAGCTACGGACTGGGCATTATTCGAGCTTTTAGCTTTTCGTGAAGAATGGTGAAGATCCAATAAGTGCCAGATATAACCGAGTAAATAATCTACAGATCGTGCCGCTTGAGCAACATCGCTCATCATGACATCTGCATCGGCATATGCAAGTGCATGAGCAACTTTATCTTGCTCTTGAAAAAGTAATCTATCTTTACTGCGACCACTTACTGTGTGCAAGGCTTCTCGCACGTCATCTAACGTTGAGTGTGCTCGGCTCACTCGTTCCAGCGGAACAGTCACAACCTCTGCAGCCGCTATTGCGTGAAGTGCATTGATATCACGCAAGCCACCGCGTGCCTCTTTTACGTCGGGCTCAAGAAGATACGCCAACTCTCCCGCACGAATATGGCGTTGCTCCATAGATGCCTTAAGTTCTATTAATCGCGTGCCAGATTCTTTTCGCCATGATTGCTTAGAATCGTTTGCCACACTTTCTACTAAATCAGAATCCCCCGCCACAAAGCGAATATCGAGCAGACCAAGTGCTACTTTCAAATCTGAATGCGCAGCTTCCTTGGTTTGTACGCGTGTTCTGACTGAATGATCAACCTTGTAAGCATCCCAGAGTGGATATAGCAACGCATTTACAAATTTTCCGAGCTTGTCCTCTGAGAACTGCCCTTGATGCAGAATGAGAATATCTAGATCCGAACCCGGTGAAAGTTCACCTCTGCCATAACCGCCTACTGCGGCAATTGCAATTCCTTGTGGCTCTAAAACAGCTAAATGCTCATACGTTGCCATAGAAAAAAGCGAGAGAAGAGTGAGATCACTTTTATGCGATCGCTCTCTTCTCTCGCTTTTACTCATGCCTATATCTTAGATTGCATCAGGCCCACGTTCTCCAGTGCGGACACGAACTACTTGATCAACCGGGGTTGTCCATACTTTTCCATCTCCGATTGAACCGGTAGAGGCCGCCTTAACGATCACGTCAACAACTGAATCTGCATCAGCATCATCTGCTAGAACCTCTAGACGCACCTTTGGTACAAGATCTACCGTGTATTCAGCTCCACGATAAACCTCGGTATGCCCCTTTTGTCGGCCAAAACCACTGGCCTCAGAAACAGTCATGCCTGTTACACCATGTGCCTGCAAGGCGTTCTTAACTTCCTCTAACTTAAATGGTTTAAGAATCGCTGTAATTAGTTTCATTAGAAGGAACCTCCACGTGTTGAGCTCGATAATTCATAGGCACTTTCTGCGTGTTCATTGAGATCAATTCCTTCAATCTCTTTAACTGCTTTAACTCTGAAGCCGATTGTCTTTTCAATAACAAAGCCCAGAATCAGAGTCACGATAAAGGAATATAAGGCCACCATTCCAACGCCGAGGGCTTGCTTGCCAAGCAAAGCGGTGCCGCCGCCGTAGAGCAGACCATCTAAACCAAGACCATTAACGACATGTGTACCAAAGAGGCCGATCGCTAGTGAACCCCAAATTCCGCCCACAAGGTGGACTCCGACTACGTCTAGGGAATCATCGAAGCCAAATTTGTACTTGAGTCCGACAGCGAGTGCGCAGAAAATACCGGCAAATAAGCCGATAACTACCGCAGCCCATGGTGCGACGAAAGCACATGCAGGCGTAATTGCAACTAAACCTGCAACTGCACCTGATGCCGCACCTAAGGATGTTGCATGGCCATTGCGAATCTTTTCAACTAATAACCAACCTACTAATGCACCAGCTGTTGCAACTTGCGTATTCATAAATGCGAGTCCGGCTGTTCCATTTGCTGCAAGTGCTGAACCAGCATTAAAGCCAAACCAACCAAACCATAAAAGACCAGAACCAAGCAGCACTAATGGAAGTGAGTGTGGACGCATAGCTTCTTTACGCCAACCAACACGCTTACCTAGAACTAATGCCAGAGCTAAGCCAGCTGCACCTGCATTGATGTGCACTGCGGTTCCACCAGCAAAGTCTTCAAGTCCTTTACCTGCAAGAAATCCTGTTCCGGTAACTGTGTCTCCCACTTTATTTCCAAATGCAAATACCCAGTGCGCAACCGGGAAGTAAACAATTGTTGTCCAGATCGCAACAAAGATTCCCCACGAAATAAACTTTGTTCTATCGGCAATGGCACCTGAAATCAGCGCTGGAGTAATAATTGCAAACATCAATTGAAAAGCCGCAAAGACTAAAACGGGAATTGGATAAATTCCACCGTTATTTGTGAAGTCATTTACCATTCCACCCAGTCCAGAAAAAGAAATATTTCCATACCATGGCGAATCTGCTTTATAACCAAAGGCAAGTTCGAATCCATAGATCACCCATAAGATGCTGACGATTCCAATTGTTACAAAAGACATCATCATCATATTGAGAACACTTTTTGTACGAACCATTCCGCCGTAAAAAAAAGCTAAACCAGGTGTCATAAGAAGTACAAGAGCTGTACTTGCCAACATCCATGCGGTGTCGCCAGAGTTAAGAACTACATCTGTCATAAGAGAGTCTGCTTTCAGTAAAAATCTAAGAGTTCTTGCCTTTGAGATGGGGCCAAAGATGCCCGCCATGGGTTACAAGTAAGGCTCTGTCGCGTTTCCAAATGGTGACAAAAATCGTGTCCGTGTTACATCTAGGTTACGAAAGTAGGCCCTGGATATAGGCGGCAGGCTCAAATTTAGAGAAATCGGTGTGCGACTCCCCGGTACCCACCCACTTAATTGGAATTCCAAACTCTTTTTCAATGGCTAGGGCGACACCGCCCTTAGCACTTCCATCTAGTTTGGTCACGACTATTCCTGTGACTGTGACGCTTTCAGTAAATATCTTGGCCTGAGCTAAACCATTTTGACCAGTAGTTGCATCAATAACTAAGAGCACTTCATTAACGGGAGAAACTTTTTCAACAACACGCTTCACTTTTTCTAGCTCTGCCATCAGATCGGTTTTGTTGTGTAATCGCCCTGCGGTGTCAATAATCAGATTGTTGACTCCTGAGGTTGCCGCCGTTTGTGCAGCATCGAATGCCACTGACGCTGGATCACTGTTTGGCTTTCCAGATATAACTTGTACACCAATCCGATCTCCCCATGTATGTAGCTGATCGACCGCTGCAGCTCTGAAGGTATCTCCGGCAGCAATCAGAACTGTTTCACCCGATGCCTTAAGAACGGAAGCTAACTTTGCCACCGATGTTGTCTTTCCGGTGCCGTTAACACCAACGACCATTGTGACGCTCAAGCCATGTGGATTAACTAGTGGTTTACGCGAGTGGGTACTGAGTTGATCGGTAAGGATTGCAGTCAGTGCAGATTCGGCATTTTCACTCTTAACTTTCTTAGCTTGCTCAATCAGCGTTCGTGTAAGTGTCGGACCTAAATCTGATGCGAGCAGTTCCTCTTCTAACTCTTTCCAATCGGAAGATGAGAAACTGGTTGTACCTTTTAATTTTGCAACAAACTTACTAAACAACCCCATGAATGAGCGCGCTAACTTGCGTCAGACTCACGTAAGCGCTGTGAGATTACTTCGGTAACGCCATCTCCGCGCATGGTTACACCATAGAGTGCATCTGCAATCTCCATCGTGCGTTTTTGGTGAGTGATAATGATGAGCTGAGAGCTTGCACGAAGCTCTTCTAGGACACCAAGTAAGCGACCAAGGTTGACATCATCAAGGGCGGCTTCAACTTCATCGAGCACATAAAACGGGCTTGGGCGTGCTTTAAAGATTGCAACCAACATGGCCACTGCGGTGAGGGATTTTTCTCCACCAGAGAGCAAGGAGAGGCGCTTAATACGTTTTCCTGGAGGACGTGCTTCAACGTCCACTCCGCTTGTTAATGGATTATCTGGATCCACCAAAATAAGTCGACCGTCACCACCTGGGAATAAGCGAGCAAAAATCTCTTCAAAGTGTTTTGCAGTCTCAATATAGGCCTCCATGAAAATCTGCTGAACGCGATCGTCAACCTCTTTGATGATGTCGAGTAAATCTCGCTTGGTATTCTTTAAATCTTCTAGTTGATCGGCCAAGAACTTCAAACGCTCTTCAAGGGATGAATATTCCTCAAGTGCCAGCGGATTAATTTTACCCAATAAATTTAAAGAACGTTCAGCTGATGCCAATCGTTTTTCCTGTTGGTCGCGACGATATGGAATCAACTCAGTTGTAACTATCTCACCATCTTCATTTTCAAAAAATGTTGGGACGTCATTTTCTGGACCGTATTCGGCGATGAGCGTCTGAGTGTCGATTCCGAACTCTTCACTTGTCTTAACTTCGAGAGATTCAATTCTCATTCGCTGCTCGGCGCGAGCGATTTCATCACGGTGAACACTTGAGGTGAGCGCTTCAAGTTCAGTTGCCAGTTCGCGCCCACGAGTACGGACGGTCAAAGTCTCACCTTCACGAGCGGCTCGAGATTCTTCTAAACGACCTCGCTCGATGGCAGCCTTTGAAATTGAGCGCTCAATGTGGATAAGTACTTCATATGCAGCCTCTGCAATAGATTGTGAAATAACCGATGCTTTAGCGCGAGCACCTCTGCGAAGAATCGCGCGTTCTGATGCCTCACGTTCTGCGCGAGCAGATGCTTCGAGTGTTCGAGCGCGTTCAGCAACTGAGGTGACTCGCTCTTCGATGGTCCGTACAGCAAGGCGTGCCTCTACTTCAGCGGTACGCGCTATTGAAACTGAGTTACGGAGATTTTCCGTGGATGTATGGTCAGGCTCAGCGACTGCACCTTGCTGGTGTAGTTGGGTTTGCGCGATGACTAGTTCGCCCTCATCCCGCGACTTCGCATGATCTGCCTCAGCAATTGTTGAGTTAAGCCTTTCGACTTCAGCAGTTGCAGATTTCATGTTTTGCCCAGAGACAGCTAGTTGTTCAGTCAGTGCGCCTATTCGAGCATCGGACTCATTGAGTTTGGCAAGGGCTGAATCGAAATCGCTTTGGCGTGCGGCAACTTCTGTGGTGGCAGATGAAATTTCAAATTTAAGCTGGTTGCACCGCTGGGTAATGTTGGCAAGCTTTCCTTCAAGCTCAGATATCAGGGCGTTTATTTCGATAAGTGATGACGATGAGGATGAGCCACCACGAGCACGATTGCGTGAGACTAAATCACCATCACGTGTTACTACGTGAACACTTGGGTGTGAACGTAAAATTGCCTCTGCATCTCTCGCATTTTCTGCAACAACATAAGTAGATAAAAGAGATGAAAGTAGTTCGCTGATTTGATCTGAGTGGACATGGGTTGCCAATGAGTTCAGACCCGATGGAATCATGGCCGCTGCACTGCTTCCACGCTCATAAACGAGCACGTCTGCCTGTCCTAAGTTTTGAGAGCGAAGCGTTGTTAAGGCCGTTACTGCCGATGCTAAATCTTCAACTACTACTGCATCTGCAAATGCGCCTAAGGCGGCAGCTGTCGCAGCCTCCCACCCTGCATCGATATGAATCAAGGTTGCAACTGAACCGAGGATGCGAACGCCATGCGAAGAACTCATAAGCGCTGAAGCGCCATCGCGCCGCTGTGAAGTCAATTTCATCGCTTCGATCTTTGATTCAATCGAATTTCGCTCGCGATCAGCAGTACGTTCAGTATCAATTAGTTGAGCAAGCTTCGATTTAGCATTATCGAGAGAAGCCTTGGTACTTTCAAAGTTTGAATCTAAGTTCAGCTCGCCCGAGTCAGCACTTGCAATATCTAATTCGTAACTGGCATATTCTCGTGCCGCGGTATCAGCGCGATTTTGTGCATCGTTACGTGCGCGCGTTAGGCGTTCGATCTCTTCGGATATTGCCTCTAAACGAGCCTGGAGTGACTTGATGTGACCTTCTTGGCGTGCGGTTCCTTCGCGAGCATCTGCAATAGCGCGCATAGCTGCGGCAATTTTATCTTCATCTACTTTGAGCGCATGTTCACTCTGTGCGAGTTGGGCTGTGGCACTTGCCAAGCTCTGTTGGGCTGCGCTGACACTGCTTCTAAGATTTGATTCTTCATCACGCAGGCCTTTGGCCTCATTTTCTAATACATCTGGGTCGCGACCTGACGTTCTGGCCTCTTCAGCCTCTTCATTGAGAAAACGTGAACGCTCTTGCGCTAAATTTTGAGTTCCGCGGAACTTTTCACGCAGTGAGTTCAGTTGATAATAGGTTTCTTGCGCAGTAACTAATTGTGGACCCTCGACCGCACTTTGTGAATCTAGTGCCTCTTCGCGCGCACGGATTGCCTCAACTTCTGTTTCGACGAGTGAGCGTCGTTCACGAAGAGCGGTTTCATCGGCTACTTCGGCGCTAAGTGTCTTTGATAAAGAGATGAAATCATCGGCAAGTAAACGAAGTTTTGCATCTCGAAGATCTGCTTGGATCGTTGCCGCTTTCTTGGCAACTTCAGCTTGCTTTCCAAGTGGGCGAAGTTGACGTCGAAGCTCAACAGTTAAATCTTGAACTCTGGCTAAGTTCGCTTGCATCGATTCAAGTTTACGAAGAGCTTTTTCTTTTCGTTTGCGATGCTTGAGTACACCTGCTGCTTCTTCAATAAATCCGCGACGCTCTTCAGGGGTGGCCATTAAAATTGCATCAAGTTGGCCTTGACCAACGATGACATGCATCTCGCGACCAATTCCTGAATCACTTAATAATTCTTGAATATCCAGTAAGCGAGATGCTTCACCATTAATTAAATACTCGCTCTGACCGTTTCTAAAAAGAATACGAGAAATAGTTACTTCGCTGAATTCAATGGGAAGTGCGCCGTCAGAATTATCGATTGTGAGAGAGACTTCAGCGCGACCAAGCGGAGCTCTGCCACTAGTTCCAGCGAAAATTACATCTTCCATCTTGCCGCCGCGCAGAGATTTTGCACCCTGCTCACCCATTACCCATGTCAGGGCATCAACAACATTGCTCTTGCCTGAACCATTCGGACCAACAACGCAGGTGATGCCGGGTTCTAGTCGTAAGGTGGTAGCCGAAGCGAAGGACTTAAAGCCCTTGAGGGTGATGCTCTTCAAATACACGCGGCAAACCTATCGCGTCGCGAGTGGGTTTTCGGCTTATTTACTGCTCAGGTAGCTCGATTTTTAACGCCTCGTAGGCAATTCTTGCCGCGAACTGCTCGGCTTCGCGCTTGCTTTTACCAGTTCCAATTCCGGCCGTAAGTCCAGCAACCATCGCATGAGCCGTGAAATTCTTATCGTGATCGGGACCTTCTTCTGTGACGACATACTCTGGAACGCCTTTGCCTATGGCCGCGACCAACTCTTGTAACGCCGTCTTTCCATCTAAACCCGCACCGCGTGCAACTGCCGAATCCAATGTTGGTCCAATTAATCTGCGCACGATATCTGTGCATGTTGCAAAGCCATACTGTAAGTAAATAGCGCCAATCAATGCCTCTAAAGCATCGGCAAGTAGGGAGTTTTTATCTCGCCCACCAGTAACTTCTTCACCTTTGCCAAGGCGAATATGTTTTCCCAGTTCTAGGTTTCGTGCGATATCTGCTAATGCACGCATATTTACAACGCCAGAACGAAGTGGAGATAATCGACTCTCATCAAAATCTGGATATTTTTTGTAGAGTTCTTCGGTAACAATTAAACCTAAAACAGAGTCGCCTAAAAATTCAAGGCGTTCATTAGTTTCTTTGCTCCCTGATTCATATGCGAATGAACGGTGCGTAAAAGCTAACTCAAGAAGAGAGGGTTCAATGGCAACCCCCAATCTCTCATTGAGCAACGAGCTCAGATCAGACCTCTAATACCTGTCGGCGGTTATATGTTCCGCACGTTGGGCAGGCAGTGTGTTGCAACTTTGGTTGCTGGCACTGTGGGCATGTTGCAAGAGAGGCAGCAGTTGTCTTCCACTGGCTTCGGCGTGAACGCGTCTTTGAACGCGAGGTTTTCCGCTTTGGTACTGGCACTTTTCTAACCTCTTCTTTCGCTGCGCAGCGATGGCTGCAGGGCGTAAGTATCCCTCAAAACCTCTAATTCTTGAAATCGGGGCTATCTATTTCCAGGGCGGCTAATGAGGCCCAACGGGCATCGATAGTCTCATGAGCGTGATCTGCCGCAAGATCGGCCCACTTCCCGCCACATTCAGGGCATAGGCCCAAGCAATCAGGGGTGCACAGTGGATTAAAGGGAAGCTCTAGGACTATCGCATCGCGAATGGGAATCTCTAAATCCATGATGTCACCATCCATCATGAGCTCTTCCTCCAGATCAAGATCATCCTCGTCACTAGATTTCTTAGCGCGGGTTACCTTGGCGCTGTAGTTATAGAGCTCTTGAACCTTCTTATCTATCTCTACTACAACTGGGTCTAGGCAGCGCGTGCACTCACCTTTAGCGGTAGCAAAGATTTGGGCACTGAGCAGAATTCCTTCGGTGACCGATTCCAAGCGTGCATCAACTTCAATAACCTCTCCGGCTGGGACAAATATTAAAGGGACGCCAACATTTTCTGGAACTTCAATATCGAGCTCATACTCTTTCATTTCACCCGCACGTCTAGGTAGTTCAAACGTATTGAGAGTGAAAACTTCAGATGCGCGTGCCATGAGCCTTAGTCCGCATCTGAGAGTTGTGACAGAGCATCTTTATCGCCTGCACCAGCCAAGCGCTCGCGACCACGTGCAACAGCATCTTGAGTTTTATTGAGAATAACTTCAAGTGTTGCAAGTCTTCCATCAATGTACTCTTCGACTTCTTGTTTCTCTTGCTCTGCGAGTTCACGTGCATCAACTAAAATTTTACGTGCTTCATCACGTGCGATCTGAACAATTGACGTTTGCTCAACCATTCGCGCAACATCTTCGCGTGCCATAGAGACCATGGACTCAGCACTTACGCGACCTTCTTCAATAAAGGCTTCACGTGCCGCAATAAGTTTTTGAGCCGACTCTAAATCTGCAGGCAATGCTTCACGCGCTTCATCGAGAAGCTCGAGCATCTCACCACGATGAACGACGCAGCTGGCCGACAAAGGAACTCCACGGGCTTCTTCGACCATAGAAATTGCTGCCATCAATTTATCAACTGAATCCATGTGGCTACTTCCCTGCTACTCGAAGTTTTAGCGCTGCATTGACTGTAGGAGGCACCATTGTCGATACATCTCCCCCATAGTGCGCTAACTCTTTTACTAATGAAGATGATAAAAATGAATGAGCCGGTGCTGTTGCCATCAACATAGTTTCAACCCCAGAAGCTTGTAAATTCAATTGAGCCATCTGAAGTTCATAATCGAAGTCAGTAACAGCTCGAAGACCTTTAACGATTGCATTAATAGAGTTGGTTTTGCAATAGTCAGCTAATAAACCGCTCCAAGAATCTACTTTTACGTTAGACAAGTGTGCAGTTGTCGCAGTAATCATTTCGATTCGCTCGGCGACAGTAAAGAGGCTGGATTTAGTGCGATTTTCAAGGACAGCCACAATGACTTCATCAAACTGGGCGCTTGCTCTTTTAATAATATCCAAGTGACCATATGTGATTGGATCAAAGGACCCTGGACAAACCGCACGCTTCATGGCTCAAACGCTAGCAATAGATCCCGCACTTATCCATTCGCTGGCGCATAATTGCCATAAAAAATACTAGCCGCACCGTAGTTTCTCTCACGTGCGGGGCTAAATCCTTCGGGCCAGCTAAATTTTGGCCCCTTGGCAGTGCGCTCTACGGCAACGAAGCCATCCTCTTTGAGGAACTCCCCCAATAAAAGTTTTGACAAAATATCTTCAATCTCCGAATTCGTAAAATCAAATGGAGGATCAATATATACAAAGTGATACTTCTCTTTTGGAGGATCGCTGACAAATCTTTGTGCAGACATTGAATACAAGTGAAATTTTCCTACAGGTTTATTTTTCATTACTAGCCCATGATTAATTTCAATAGTCTTTTGAGCATCGGCATCTTTTTCAACTGTATGAACTACCGAAGCTCCGCGCGAGAGTGCTTCAAGACCAATCGCACCTGAGCCACCAAAGAGATCTAAAATGTGTAGCCCAAGAAAATCACCGAACTCTGATGTCAATGAGGAAAATAATCCTTCTCTGGCCCGATCAGAAGTGGGACGCGTAGCTCCGGCTACTGTTCCCAAAGTTCGACCCTTTGCTACTCCTGCAATGATTCTCAATGCTTAACCCTTGTCTAAATAGTCGGTTGCTGCATCCTTTGCTAGCTGCGCGATCTCGCGCGCAAGCCCAGGATAACTTGATAAATCTGGTGAGGCGGCAATTATGCCTTCAGCATCGGCTCGTGCGCGCTCAATTAACTCCTCATCACGTAACACTCGCAAAAGGCGTAAGTGTGAGCGAGTTCCAGATTGGCTAGCGCCTAATACATCTCCTTCGCGTCTTTGTTCTAAGTCGATACGAGAGAGTTCAAAACCATCAAGAGAGCCGGCTACAGCATCTAGTCTGATGCGAGCCGGACTATCCGCTGGTGAATTTGTAACTAGCAGGCATAAACCTGGTGCGCTTCCACGTCCCACTCGGCCACGAAGTTGATGCAATTGAGAGACACCGAAACGGTCTGCATCCAAAATCACCATCACTGTTGCATTTGCGACATCGACGCCGACTTCAATGACAGTGGTTGAGACTAAAACATCAATCTCGCCCGCAGCAAAGGCGCGCATCGTTGCATCCTTTACGTCAGCGCTTTGCCGGCCATGTAAATCTGCCACCCGTAATCCAGCTAATGCATCCCCCGCAAGGCGTGGTGCCAGCTCTTCTACCGAAGTGATGTCATTAGTTTCTTGGCCAAAGAGGAAGTCAATATCTGAATTTTCATCCCCTGATGCGCTAATCCGCGGTGCGACAACATATGCCTGGTGTCCCTGTGCAACTTCTTCCCTAATTCTCTCCCATGCCCGGTCTAGGAAGGCGGGCTTTTCTAGGACCGAAATAACGTGTGTGGTTATAGGTGATCGTCCTAACGGTAATTCTCTAAGAGTGGAAACATCTAAATCACCAAACACCGTCATTGCAACTGTTCGTGGAATTGGTGTTGCTGTCATGACAAGTAAATGTGGAGGTTTGAGCGCTTTTTCCTTCAGCGCATCGCGTTGTTCTACACCGAATCTATGCTGCTCATCTACAACGATCAGCCCTAAATCTGCAAACTCAATTTTTTCACCAAGTAGAGCATGCGTACCGATAATAATTCCAGCTTCACCAGTTGCAGCTAATGAAAGTGCGGCCTTACGTGCAGCCGTATTCTGTGAACCCGTGATTAAAGTTACTTGCGTTGCATCACGTGGACTATCCAACATTCCTGCGTGCCCAAGCGGGCCAAGTAATTTCTCAAATGTTCGTAAGTGTTGAGCGGCAAGCACTTCAGTCGGAGCTAAAAGTGCAGCTTGGCCACCGCTATCAACAACAGCTAACATCGCACGTAAAGCAACAACTGTCTTTCCGGAACCTACCTCGCCTTGCAAAAGCCGATGCATAGGATGTGATTGCGCTAAATCACTTTCAATTTCTTGAGTAACACTTAACTGTCCTCCAGTTAATTCAAATGGTAAGGCGGCGTCAAAGGCTTCAAGAATTCCGCCTTTCTTAGCTTTACGAGATACAGAGTGCAATTTCCTGAGCTGAGCTTTTCGCAGTACTAACATCAATTGAAGTAAGAACGCTTCATCAAATGTCAGGCGTTCGCGCGCAGCCTCTGCGTGATCTAAATCGGCAGGTGAATGTAACTGAACTAGGGCTTGTTGCAGTGTTGGAAAGTTATGCGCATTTCGCACTTCATCGGGAAGATAATCTTCCAGATCATCAAGTGAGGCAACGGCCATATCCATGCACTGAGAAATCTTCCATGATGGAAGCTTTGACGTTGCGGCATAAACCGGTAAGTACTTACCGGCGAAATTATCGACAGCATTATCTACATCTGATCCATCGACAATCATTTGATAGTCAGGGTGCGTGAGTTGCTTCTTCTTATTAAAAACGCCAACTTTTCCCGCGAATAAACCTTGCGCGCCAACTTTCAACTCTTTTTCACGCCAGGGTTGATTAAAGAATGTGAGTGATAATTTGTCGCTACCGTCGGTCACGATTACTTCCAGAATGCCTCCCTTACGGCCACGTATGTGACGAGTCGTGGATGCAGAAACTTCAGCCAGGATTGTTACTTCATCGCCCTCTTTAAGCTCGGCAATATCTGAGAGTTCACCGCGCACCATGTACCGCCGTGGATAGTGGCGCAGTAAATCCCCGACCGTCTTGATTGCAAAGGCGTCATAGAGAACTTTGGCCGTCCGGTCTCCGACCACATCTACGAGCCTGCTGTCGAGGTTACCCATACGGTGATTCTCTCGCGCCAAGGCGCAGTCAGCGCTCATGCCACGCGTGGATTGGCGTAGCCATGGCTACTCGCGATACCCTTGCGCCTTGTCCGTTTGGGACTGAGCACCAATACCGAGATATAAAAGGAGTACCGTCGTGGCAGCAACATGCGATATCTGTGGCAAAGGCCCAAGCTTTGGCAACAACGTTTCACACTCACAGGTCAAGACTCGTCGTCGTTGGAATCCAAATATCCAGCGCGTACGCACGTTGATTGGTGGAACTCCAAAGCGTCAAAACGTATGTACTTCATGCCTTAAGGCAGGCAAAGTCACTCGCTAATTTTTTTTACTTAATTGAAATGGCGCCAGGTATCTGGCGCTTTTTTCATTTCTAAACCTGCGACACCCTTTCCGTCAGTTACCGTGCCAACGTGAAGACCTGGCAAGTCTTTACCAGTTGCAAGAAAAACATGATCTTCTCCCCCAGCAAAAATCCACTGCCAGACATCCACCGAGTGCTTGTCGGCTAACTCTTTCAGCGCTACATACTCTGGGTGATGCGTGAATAACTGCGCATCAAATTCAAATCGAACTCCCGATGCCTGCGCCATTTGTTCTGATTGAATAATAAGTGCATCACTAATATCGCACATCGCTGTTGCACCAGAGCTTGCCAACAACGCTCCAGCGGAGTAGTCCACACTTGGTGCGCAAAACTGATCGATTGCATAGCCTTCAAGGTCATCGAAATTCTCGTTGCTAATAAGTGCCAGGCCAGCAGCCGACCACCCTGGAAGTGCTGAGAGGTAGATTGCCTCCCCAATTCCGGCGCCAGAGCGAGTGATGTGTCTTTCAACTGCGCCAACTGCAGTCATAGCGATTACTTTTGTAGCGCCTTGCGTTAAATCTCCACCTACTACCGAGGCTCCACAACTCCGCGCTTCATGTGCAATGCCCTGGGCAAGTTCACGAATCCACTCCATACTTTCATCGCCCGACAGAGTCATCGCTACTACTAAGTATTGTGGAATGGCTCCCATTGCATAGATGTCAGCTAAATTCGCTGCTGTAATCTTTCGTCCAATATCAAAAGCACTCGACCACGCAGTATTGAAATGAGTCCCTTCCACAGCCATATCTGTCGTAATCACTGAACGCGGCTGCGTTGAAACAACGGCAGCGTCATCACCGATACCAACAATGAGGCCAGGATCGTCTGTGGCAAAGATTTCTGCCAGCATCCCAATCACCTGCGACTCCTCAAAGGCCATAAACAAACCTTAATCCACTAGCGAGGTATGGCCTATCTGAAGTAGCCTGTTGCCACTAACAAAAAGGAGTCAACGATGTCAGTACAGGCCTACATTTTAATTCAGACTGAGGTTGGTAAAGCTAGCTCAGTTGCTAAGGCTGTTTCATCGATTGCAGGTGTCACGTTGGCTGAGGGCGTAACTGGTCCTTACGATGTGATCATGCGTGCTGAAGCTCCAAGCATGGAAGAGTTTGGCCGCGTCATTTTATCTAAGGTGCAAACTGTTGCAGGAATTACTAGAACACTAACCTGCCCCGTTACCTATTAATCTTTCTCTCTATAAGTGCGGACGCTTTTTCATAATGCCCGATTTTGGTCGGGCACAGAAGAGTTAGTTGAATCGATTCTCGTCGAGAATGACAGAATCGTTGATATAAATTCCACAGAGCTAAATTCTGATACAAGCGTTGATTTAGGCGGGGCATTTGTTATGCCGGCATTTATCGATGGACATGCACACCCGATTTTTGGTGGACGCGAGGCTGCCGGACCAAAAATTAATGGTTTGAACTCGGTGGAAGAAATTATCGCTGAAGTTGCCAGGTATGCACATGAGAACAAGGAAGAGCCTTGGATTATTGGTGGCGCGTATGAGGCTGCAATTATTGAAGCGGGTGATTTTGATGCCCACTGGTTAGATGAAGCAGTAGATGATCGCCCAGTCGTTTTACATGCTGTCGATCATCACACAATCTGGGTTAATACCCGTGCACTTGAATTAGCCGGTCTGAATGAAAATACAGTTGATCCAGTTGGTGGATCTCTCTCACGCCGCGAAAATGGACAACCGAAAGGCACGCTGAGAGAACCAAGTGCTATGGCTTTAATTTTAGAATTAGCTCCACCAGCAACAATCGATAGTGATATTGCAGCAATCAAGCGTGCATGCGACTCTTATCTAAGCGTTGGTGTTACTGCCGCTACAGATGCTTGGGTAGAAAAAGATATGGCACGCGCATATATGCAAGCGGCACGCACCGGTGATTTAAGTATCAGCATGAATCTCGCATTTCTTGCGACCCCATTAACGTGGAAAGAGCATCTCGAAGAGTTCAAGCAGCTGCGTGCAGAGTGCAAGAATCTCTCCAATCCCGATTTAATTATGGCCAACACCATTAAATTCTTAGGCGATGGTGCACTTTCTGCTGGTACTGCAGCTCTCGTAGAACCGTACGAAGATGCTCCGGAATCCAGTGGAATTATGATCTGGAAAACATCCACTCTCATCGAGGCGATTAAGGCTTTCGATCTGCAAAAGTTTCAAGTTCATATCCACGCAATCGGAGATGCTGCAGTTAAGCAGGCATTTGAAGCCATAGAAGTAATGATTCATGAGAATCCATTGTGGGATCGCCGTCCAGTCATTGCACATTCGCAGTTAATTTGTGATGAAGATTTACATCGTTTTAAAGAGCTCGGGGTTATCGCCAATATCCAGCCACTCTGGTGCTATTTAGATCCCATGAATAAGGATTTAATTCTTCCCAGGATTGGGCAAATCCGAAATAATCTTCAATATCGACTACGGACATTAATTGATCATGGCGCGACAATAGCCTTTGGAAGTGATTGGCCAGTGACCAGCAATGTTCCGCTTTTGGGTCTGGCTGTACCTATTCATCGCTCAAACCCACTTGATCCCAGTACTAGTAGTTGGGAAATTTCAGAAGCGCTGCTGATGCAAGAAGCTCTTACCTTTTATACAAGAAATGCCGCATATCAAATGTTTAGAGGGGATGAGCGCGGAACTTTAGAGGTGGGAAAGAAAGCCGACTTCCTTGTTCTTGCCTCAAATCCGTTCCTGACTGATCCGCATGATGTCAGTAAAATCAAGATTAATGCGGTGTATCAAAATGGACGAGTTCATTTATAAAAACTAATTACCAAGAACGCCATTTCTACGTTGTATTGCAGTGTCAATTAATGCACTGATTAAAGATGTGTAATCGACTCCGGTTGCTGCCATTAATTTTGGATACATAGAAGTACGAGTGAATCCAGGCATCGTGTTAATCTCATTAATAACTACGTCGCCCTTATCGGTGTAAAAGAAATCCACTCGAGCTAATCCACTGCAACCCAAGGCTTTAAATGCCTGCACTGCCTTTGTGCGTATTTCATCGCTCGCGGCCGCTGGAATATTAGCTGGTAAATTTACAGTTGTTGCATCATCTAAATATTTAGCTTCAAAGTCATAGAATTCAAATTTGCTGTCAATAACAATCTCTCCAACGAGCGATGCTTCAACTATGCCATTTCGTTCAAGAACTGCACACTCGATTTCGCGTCCAGTCACAGCATTTTCAATCATAACTTTCTGGTCATAAGAAAATGCATCGTTAAGAGCGTCAGGTAAAGCGTCAGCACTCTTGACTTTATGAGTACCTCTGCTAGATCCACCGCGGGCTGGTTTAACAAAAACGGGATAATCAATTTTTTCTATTCTGCTCTTCCAATCATCGCGGGTAACAACTATTCCTTGTGCTACCGCCATTCCAGCACCGGCAAAGATAATCTTTGAAAAAGCCTTATCCATGGCGGCACCCGAAGACATGACACCACTTCCAACATAGGCGATATCTGCAGTCTCTAGAAAACCTTGAATAGTTCCATCTTCGCCAAAGGGGCCATGCAGAACTGGAAATACGACATCTATTGAAAGAGGTTTTCCACCTAGTGAAAATCCATGCACATCAGCAACAAGTGGCTGGGCATTCTCATCAACAGTTGGCATCACGCCATTAACAATCTCCAGTGGATAGTCCAACGGTAAGTGAACCCAATCCCCTGCCTTAGTAATTCCAATCAGTACTGCATCAAATTTAGTTGTATCGAGTCCGGCTAAAACGCCACTAGCTGATAAACATGAAATCTCATGTTCACTACTGCGCCCTCCGCAGATGATGGCAACGGTTTTTTTAGTCATCGAATAAAGTTTTCGGCCCGAGTTGTAATCTCCATAAGACGATCAAGTGCCTGAGATGGAGTGATAGCGCCGGATACAACGTCGGCAACGGCTTCAATCACCGGAACCTCAATTCCCACGCGATGGGCGATTTCAAGAACTGCACTGGAAGAGGCTACGCCCTCCACCGTCTTGGCCATTTCTTGGCGGGCAGTTGCCATCGAGTTCGTCCGTCCGAGGACTTCACCAAATGTGCGGTTACGGGAAAGCGGTGACCCGCAACTTGCGACAAGGTCTCCCATGCCAGCTAAACCAGCCGCGCTCAGTGGATCAGCGCCATGGGCGGCACATAATCGGGCTACCTCGTTGAGGCCGCGCGTAATAAGCATCGCCTGAGTATTTTCCCCAAAGCCCATGCCGATTGAAATGCCCACAGCAAGGGCGATTACAGACTTAATCGCCCCAGATAGTTCGCAACCCAAAATATCTGTTGATGTATAGACGCGATAGTAAGGAGTCGCGAATAATTTCAGGATCTTCTCGGCAGTCATTGTTGTATGCGCTGCAGCTACCGCACCGGCAGGTTGTCGCAAAATTAATTCATTTGCCAAATTAGGCCCCGTAATAATTCCGACGTTCGTGGTCTCCATTACTTCTTCGATGATCTGAGTCATACGGGACTGCGAACTTACTTCAATGCCTTTTAAAGTACTTATATACAAGGCGTTAGGAGTAGCGAAAGGTTTCCACGAAATCAGATTCTCACGAAGTGATTGTGCCGGAATTGCTAAAACATAGATAGATGAATACTCAAATGCCTCAGCCAAATCATTTGTTGCCCGTAATCCCTGTGGCAAAATATTTGCATCTAAATACTTTTTATTTGTATGGTGAGTATTAATCTCATCAACGACACCTGCATTGCGCCCCCACATGAGTACATGGTTACCGGCATCTGATAAAACCTGAGCCATGGTACTTCCCCATTGACCAGTTCCGAATACGGTTACTTTGCTCATCGCTTCAATTTTTTCTGATTCTTAAAGTTTCCCGTGCGAGGAAGTGTCGATGTATGTGGGTCAAAGATTTCAACGGGGCGTTTTTCACCTCGAAGCTCTTCAAGCAGATCAGTAATCGCTCGCATGACAAATGCAGTCGCTTCAATTAAAGCATCAGCATCATTCTCTCTGCCATACCATGGTGAGAGATCAAGAGGTCCCCCAACTAAAATCTTTATGGGAGTGCGTGGGAAAAATTTAATCTTTTTTTCATAGGTTGGCATTACGATTTGTGAACCCCATTGAGCTATGGGAATTACTTGTGTATGAGTCATAATCGCTAACCGAGCAAGTCCCGTTTTTGCAATCATAGGCCACCCTTGTGCATCTCGCGTCAGCGTTCCCTCTGGATATACACCCAATAAATGCCCAGCCTGTAGCGTCTTGACTGCATGTTCGAGAGCTTTAGCTGCATCTTTTCCTTCTCGGACAACTGGAATTTGTCCGGCAGCAAGAATGATTTTCCCAATGACTGGAACTTTAAAGACACCCTCTTTGCCGATATATCGTGGGGCACGCCCACTTCTATAGAGAAAGTGCGTCAAGAATAAAACATCTAGATAGGAAACGTGATTACTCGCAACAATAATTGGACCAGTTGCTGGAATATTTTCCGCACCGCGCCACTGCTTCTTGCCCACCATATTCAACAGAGGAATGACAACGGTGGTGCCGATCTTAAAAGCCCAGTTAGTCCCGAGTGGCTTTCCGGCAGGTGGAGCGTAAGAAACCTTGTACTCCGTCATGGATGCAATGTTAGTGTGTAGGAAAAGAAAACGGGGCCAGCTTTAGCCGGCCCCGCCTTTAAAAAGTTAAAAAGAATTACTTCTTCTTAGCCTTCTTTGCTGCAACCTTCTTCTTGGCTGGAGCCTTCTTGGCTGCAACCTTCTTCTTAGCTGGAGCCTTCTTGGCTGCAACCTTCTTCTTAGCTGGAGCCTTCTTAGCAGCCTTCTTCGCTACTGGCTTAGCCTTAACAACTGGCTTTGGTTCTGGCTTTGGAGCAGGTCCTAGCTTGCGCTCACCTGAGATGACATCCTTCAAACCCTTTGCAGGTAGGAAACGTGCCTTCTTTGAAGCCTTAATCTTGATTGTCTCGCCAGTGAATGGGTTGCGTCCCATGCGTGCTTTGCGATCAACCTTCTTGAACTTACCGAAATCGTTAATCATGACATCTTCGCCCTTGTGTAGGTTACGAACGATTGTGTCAAAAACGATATCTACAGCGTGTGCTGCTTCCTTCTTGCTGTCGTTGAAGTGTGGTGCCAACGCCGCAATGAATTGGGCCTTATTCATTGAAATCCCCTTATTACGCGTAAATGTTAAGCAATTGCTTAACGTGTTAACAAACTTACGC
>WLKQ01000060.1 GCA_009701185.1 Actinomycetota bacterium
CACTTCTAGAAATCGGCGACGGTGTTGTTGAAGTTAAAGCAACTAACGGCGATAACAACCTTGGCGGCGATGACTGGGATCAAGCACTTGTTGATCACCTAGTACAAACATTCGGCGCGGCAAACGGAATTGATTTAACAAAAGACAAGATGGCGATGCAACGTGTTCGTGAAGCCGCTGAAAAGGCAAAGATCGAACTGTCATCTTCACAATCTGCTTCAGTTAATCTTCCATACATCACAGTTGATGCTGAAAAGAATCCACTGTTCATGGATGAAACAATTACTCGCGCACAGTTCCAACAGTTAACTGGTGGATTACTTGATCGTTGCAAGAAGCCTTTCCAAGCAGTTCTTAAAGATGCTGGAATTCCAATTAGCAAGATTCATAGTGTTGTACTTGTTGGTGGATCAACTCGTATGCCAGCAGTTGTTGATCTAGTTAAAGAGTTGACCGGCGGAAAAGAGCCAAATAAGGGCGTAAATCCAGATGAAGTTGTAGCTGTTGGCGCATCTCTACAAGCCGGTGTTCTTAAGGGTGAAGTTAAAGATGTGCTTCTTCTCGATGTGACACCTCTTTCTCTTGGTATTGAAACTAAGGGTGGAGTCATGACACGTTTAATCGAGCGCAATACAACGATTCCAACAAAGCGCAGCGAAGTATTTACAACTGCCGATGACAATCAACCAGCAGTTCAGATTCAGGCATACCAAGGTGAGCGCGAAATGGCGGCTTATAACAAGAAGCTGGGCATGTTCGAACTAACCGGTCTACCACCTGCTCCACGCGGAGTTCCTCAGATTGAAGTTACCTTCGATATCGATGCTAACGGAATCGTTCATGTATCTGCGAAGGATCTTGGTACTGGCAAGGAACAGAGCATGACCATCACAGGCGGCTCTGCACTTTCTAAAGATGAAATTAATCGCATGATGGAGGAAGCTGAATCACACGCTGAAGAAGATCGTCAGCGCAAAGAAGAGGCCGAGACTCGCAATGCTGGTGATTCACTTCTTTACTCAACACAAAAGTTCATTAAAGATAATGAAGAAAAACTTAGCGAAGGTGAAGCGTTAGAGAAGAAGACTGAGACTGAAGCTGCACTTGCTGAACTACAGACCGCACTTGGTGGATCAAACTTCGAGATGATTAAAAGTGCAACCGAAAAGGTTGCAACTGTTAGCCAAGCTCTAGGTGCTGCAATGTATGCGAATGCTGCAGCTGCAGGTGAAGGCGCAACAGGTTCAACACCGAATGACGATGGTGTTGAAGATGCTGAAGTCATCGAAGAGAGCGAGGCATAAAAATGCCGAGCGAGGAAATTGGTCTAGACGACCCGATAACCGAAGTTATTGACGACGTAGTACCGGATCAGGCAGCTGATCCGGTAGCTACATTAACCAATGATTTACAGCGACTTCAGGCCGAATATGCCAACTATCGAAAGCGCGTAGAGCGCGATCGTTTGGTTGCGCATGAAATGGCAATTGGTGCAGTTCTCACTGAGCTCTTGGCATTGCTCGATGATGTTGATCGCGCAGAATCACACGGTGAATTAACTGGTGGATTCAAGGCAGTTGCCGATCAGTTGAACTCCATTACATCGCGTATAGGCCTTGAAAAATACGGAACCGAAGGTGAAGCCTTCGATCCGCAGATTCACGAAGCACTAATGCACGACACCTCAGCCGATGTTGCCGTACCAACGGCATCAAAGATTCTGCAACCTGGATATAAATACAAAGAGCGTATATTGCGTCCAGCTCGCGTAGCAGTAACAGATCCAACAGGAGAGTAATTTTTATGGCCGCCAAAGATTTATACGAGAAGGATTTTTATAAGGTCCTTGGCGCATCGAAGTCTGATGATCAGGCGGCCATAAAACGTAAATATCGCGCTTTAGTTAAAGACTTACATCCAGACACACAACACGGCGATGCTTCTAAAGAGGAAAAGTTCAAAGCGGTATCAGAGGCCTATGAAATTCTCTCCGATGCTAAAAAGCGTGCCGAATACGATGAAGCCAGATCACTCTATGAACGCGGCGGTTTTCGCGCGCCTATGGGTGGCGGCCAACCAGGCGGCGACTTCAATGACATGTTTGGTGGCGGAAACCCACAAGACATCTTTGCAAATCTATTCGGTGGTGGACGTCGCGGCCCTCGTAAAGGTCAAGACTTACAGACTGAGGCCAGTATTACTTTTCGCGAATCAATTATTGGTACAACGCTAGATTTACGTCTTGCAACTGATCGTAGTGCCGCACAAAATATTACGGCACGCGTACCAGCAGGCGTTAACGATGGGGCCAAAATTCGGGTTAAAGGCAAAGGTGCCCCCGGAGAAGCTGGCCCAGGTGACTTATTCATCTTATTACACGTAAAGCCACACCCAGTTTTTGGCCGCAAAGGTGAAAATCTCACCATGACATTACCCATCACTTTTGCAGAAGCTGCACTTGGTGCAGATATTAAGTTTCCAACATTAAGCGGGGATGAAGTGACTGTGCGCATTGCACCTGGAACATCTAATGGGCGCACGTTGCGCGTTAAGGGTCGTGGCGTAACTAAGGGATCTACAACTGGTGACTTACTTGTTTCTGTTGATGTGCAAGTACCACAACGTGTCGACGGCAAAGCATTAGAGGCGTTGAAATTATTTGCGCAAGAGACATCTCATGAAGATGTACGCGCAGATTTAATTCAAAGGGCAAAAATATGAGCGATGATATAAAGAATCAACAGCCAGACGATGATGCCGCCGTTTATGTTATTTCTGTAGCTGCAGAAATCTCTGGACTACACCCGCAAACACTTCGCCAATATGATCGTCTAGGTTTAGTTTCTCCCAATCGCACAGAGGGACGCAATCGCCGATATTCGCTGCGAGATATTGCATTATTACGTGCGGTACAAAAACTTGTTGGTGAAGGAATCAATCACGCTGGAATTAAGCGAATTATTGAATTGGAATCCGCGATGGCCAATATGGCAATTGAAGTAGCTCAGCTACGAATTGAAGTCGATGCACTTGTTGATGCAAATCCACCTAAAGGTTTAATGCGCCGCAGTCGCAGCGAAGTTATCGTCTATAAAGAAGAGAAATAGTTACTTCTTTTTAGCAACTCTCTTTTTAGCTACTTTCTTGGCAACACGCCTCTTAACTACCTTTTTCTTAGCCGCTTTTTTCTTGACAACCCTCTTGCGCGTCAGTGGAACTTCATCAACTTCACCTAGGGTGGCAACAAATTTTTCCAACAGTGCAGCCTCTTTGCGCAGGCTGATAATCGTTTTATTGATCGCACGCTTGGTCGTAGCCGCCTTTTTAACCGGCTTTCTAGCCGCAGTCTTCTTCTTTTTAGTTGCCATAGTGTCGCAAAGGCTAGCGCTTTAGAACTGGACCAGTCTAGATAGTAGGCTCGCCCGCATGAGTTCACGCGATGCGCTAAAAAATCAGATTGTTAGTAAGGCCGTTGTGCACGGCAAAGTTATTTTATCGTCGGGCAAAGAGGCCGATTATTACGTAGACCTGCGTCGCGTAACCCTTGATCATGAAGCTGCACCACTAGTTGGTCAAGTAATGCTCGAACTAACTAAAGATTTAGATTATGAAGCTGTCGGCGGTTTAACCCTCGGTGCAGATCCCGTTGCCACAGCCATGATGCATGTTGCAGCTGCGCAAGGAAAGAAGATTGATTCTTTTGTTGTACGAAAAGCTGAAAAAGCACACGGCTTACAACGTCGCATTGAAGGCCCAGATGTTAAAGGCAAGCGCGTTTTGGCTGTTGAAGATACCTCCACAACGGGTGGCTCTGTATTAACTGCAGTAGAAGCACTTATTGAAGCTGGAGCAATTGTTGTTGGTGTTGCAGTAATCGTTGAACGTGGTGCTGCACCAAAGATTATTGAAGCTGGATATGAATATCGTGCGGCATATCAGTTAGCTGATTTGGGTTTATAAAAACTTACTTGTGATGCTTTTTAGTTTGCCACTCTCTAAATAGTTCAATTAGGACTGGAACTAAACTCACAACAACAATGATTGCTACGACTGGTAGAAGATATTTATCTACAGAGCCTTTTAGTTTTTCACCCAGCAGAAAACCAAGTCCAATAACAAGTTGCGTCCAGATTATTCCACCGATGAGATTCCACTTAAAAAATGTTTTTGCAGGAATTCCAACAACACCACACATGGGATTGAGTAATGTTCTAATAAAAGGGACAAAGCGCGCCAAGATGATTGCTTTACCTGGCCCATATTTACGTAACCATTTTTCAGTTGCTACAACTTTTTGATGATTAAAGACACGGCCTTCGGGTTTGGCAAAAATTGTTCGACCGTATTTATGCCCAAACCAGTGACCAACTTGTGCGCCAGTGACTGCGGCAATCGGTGCTAAAAGAAAGAGAGCAAGCGGAGACAGATGTGCACCGCCCAAGATGGCTGCGCCAGAACCTGAAGCTGCAACGCCGGCTAGAAAGAGGAGCGAGTCCCCAGGAAAGGCCAAGCCAACCAGCAGCCCTGTTTCGGCAAAAATAATTGCCACAATCCCGAGGAGGCCGAGATCGGCGATTATTGAATGTGCATCGAAGAGGTTCATTGCGCCTGAGGCTATCTCACCAAGGCCAAGGCTCCAAGGCTTAAAAGCGGGGGTGTGAAGTAATAGATAAGTATAAATTTGCGCTAATAGGGGTGCTGGCCTCTACACTTCACGAGTTCATCGGGTCAGTACGACCCCTGACTCTCCAATGGAGGAGAACCTATGCAAGCTTCAAGCGCGGTATCACTCGTGCAAGTAACCGGAACAAACCTGACATATGCCTACATCGTTCTAGCGATCTCACTTGGCGCTTTGGGTGTTGCCTACGCACTACGTGCACAGGTCTTGGCCGCCAGTGACGGCACCGCCAAAATGCGCGAAATCGCAGAGGCAGTTCAAGAAGGAGCGGCGGCGTTCTTGTCTCGCCAGTTCCGCACATTGTCATATTTCGTTGCGATCGTCTTCGTGCTCTTGTTCGCACTGCCTGGCGATTCTGAAATTCGTATTGGTCGATCAATCTTCTTCCTTATCGGTGCTGCGTTTTCTGCCCTCGTTGGTTACAACGGAATGTGGTTAGCAGTTCGTGCAAATGTACGCGTTGCCGATGCAGCTCGTAATAAGGATGGACAAAAAGCGGTTCAAATTGCTTTCCGTACCGGTGGTGTTGTCGGTATGACAACAGTAGGTCTTGGACTTATCGGTGCATCAGTAGTTGTAATTATCTACCGCGAGAATGCCCCATCTGTTCTTGAAGGTTTCGGTTTCGGTGCAGCGATGCTTGCAATGTTTATGCGCGTCGGCGGCGGAATCTTTACAAAGGCAGCCGATGTTGGAGCTGACCTTGTTGGTAAAGTTGAAAAGAATATTCCAGAAGATGACCCACGTAATGCCGCAACGATCGCGGACAACGTAGGAGATAACGTTGGTGACTGTGCTGGAATGGCTGCAGACTTATTCGAGTCATATGCCGTAACACTTGTTGCCGCACTCATTCTTGGTAAGGCAGCGTTCGGTGATGCCGGACTTATTTATCCATTGATCGTTCCAGCAATTGGAACCGTCACTGCCGTTATCGGTATCTTCTTAACAAAGCTTCGCAGCACAGATAAGTCAGCAATGACTGCGATTAACCGCTCATTCTTTATGTCAGCGATTATTAGTGCAGGCTTAACTGCGCTCGCAACATTTACTTATTTGCCTTCTGATTTCAAACTTCTCACTGGTCTTTCTCCAGAGGCAATCGCTGATGCAGGTAATACAAATCCACGCGTGCTTGCAATTGGCGCAGTACTCATTGGAATCGCACTTGCAGCTGCAATCCAGGTTCTCACTGGTTACTTCACTGAGACTGGCAAGCGTCCAGTAAATGATGTTGCGGCTTCATCTGAGACAGGCGCAGCAACCGTAATTTTGGCTGGTATTTCAGTAGGTTTTGAGTCAGCTGTTTATTCAGCAATCTTGATCGCATCTGCAGTATTCGGCGCGTTCTTACTTGGTGGCGGAAGCATTGTTCTTTCACTTCTAGCGATTGCTTTAGCTGGAACTGGATTGCTCACAACAGTAGGCGTAATCGTTGCTATGGATACATTTGGTCCAATTTCAGATAACGCACAAGGTATTGCCGAAATGTCTGGCGATGTTGAAGGCGAAGGCGCAAAGATTCTTACTTCACTTGATGCAGTTGGTAACACAACTAAGGCGATCACTAAAGGAATTGCAATTGCTACTGCTGTTCTTGCAGCTACAGCTTTGTTCGGTGCATTTACAGATGCAATCAAGCAGGCCGTTTTGGATGCTGGTCAAGGTGCAGTAGATCTTGCACTGCAATACCAAGGTGTTCTAGATGTTGCTAACCCACGTAACTTAGTTGGTTTAATTATCGGCGCAGCAGTTGTGTTCTTGTTCTCAGGTCTTGCAATCAATGCAGTATCTCGTGCAGCTGGTGCAGTTGTTGTTGAAGTTCGCAAGCAGTTCATCGAGCATCCAGGAATCATGAAGGGTACTGAAAAGCCTGACTACGGCCGTGTTGTTGATATCTGTACTCGCGATTCACTTCGTGAACTTGCAACTCCAGGTTTGCTCGCAGTTATGGCACCTATCGCAGTTGGCTTTGGTCTCGGTGTTGGCGCACTTGGTGCATACCTTGCTGGTGCAATTGGTACCGGAACTCTGATGGCTGTGTTCCTTTCTAACTCAGGTGGCGCATGGGATAACGCAAAGAAGATGGTTGAAGATGGACATCACGGTGGAAAAAACAGTGATGCACACGCTGCAACAATCATCGGTGACACTGTCGGAGATCCATTCAAAGACACTGCCGGTCCTGCGATTAACCCTTTAATTAAGGTTATGAACTTAGTTGGCCTATTAATCACTCCAGCAATCGTTTCATTGGCACTCGGTGGAAAGACAACAACCAGCACATTGATCGGCGTAGGCGCAGTCCTTGTCATCATCGCTGCGTTGATTCGTAACCGCCGTCAGGCCACAGCGATTCTGGTCTAATGTAGTTTCGATCTACATCAACTAAAGGATTTCATGGCTAAAGCGAAGACTGACCTTATTAAGTTGGTGATTGTTGAATCACCAGCCAAGGCCAGGAAGATTGGCGGCTACCTCGGCGACGGTTACGTTGTCGAGGCTAGCGTCGGTCATATTCGCGATCTTCCCCAGCGCGCAGCTGATATTCCAAAAGAGTATAAAAAGATTGCGTGGGCCAAAGAGGGCGTAGATATTGAAAATGATTTTGCGCCGCTCTATGTTATTAATCCTGATAAGCGCGCGAAAGTAGCTGAACTACAAGCGTTGATGAAGAATGCTGAAGAGTTGATTCTGGCAACAGATGAAGACCGCGAAGGCGAAGCGATTGCATGGCACTTAGTGGAAGTTTTGCAACCAAAAGTTCCAATCAAGCGAATGGTCTTTAACGAGATTACAAAAGAGGCGATTCAAGAAGCTGTAGAAAATACGCGCGACTTGGATTACCACTTAATCGATGCACAAGAGACGCGTCGCGTCCTAGATCGCTTATTTGGCTATCGCTTGTCCCCTGTGCTGTGGA
>WLKQ01000061.1 GCA_009701185.1 Actinomycetota bacterium
CAGGTTATGCAATTTCTTCGTGGGCTGAAAAAACTGCATACGAAGCTGCTGCAGCAATTATTGCGGTCAGCGATGGAATGCGAAGTGATGTCATCGCAGCTTATCCAAACGTTGATCCGGAAAAAATTATTACTATCCGAAATGGTGTTGACACCAATAAATTTGTGCCGCATCACGATCCAGCGGTGGCAGAAAAATTTGGAATTACCGCTCCTTACGCGATATTTGTTGGACGCATCACTCGCCAAAAGGGTTTAGCACATCTCTTGCGTGCATGGAAAAATGTTCCGGCAGAGTATGGGTTAGTACTTGCCGCTGGCAGCCCCGATGAAGAGGGCATTGGTAGAGAAGTTGCAGAATTAATCGCCGAACTACAAAAAGAGCGAAAGAATATCTGGTGGATTAAAGAGATGTTGCCACACCATGAGCTGACTGCTTTGTTGACCGAAGCCCAGCTTTTCATCTGTCCATCTGTGTATGAGCCCCTCGGCATCGTTAACCTTGAGGCTATGGGGTGTGAAACTGCAGTACTTGCTTCACGTGTTGGTGGAATTCCAGAGGTTGTTAACCATGGCCACACAGGTGAGTTAGTTGATTACACCGGAGATGCATCAGCCTTTGAAGAAAGCTTAACTGAAGCAATCACTCGCTTAATGTCGCAGCCAGAGCTTCTTGCAATGTACGGTGCAGCCGGACGAGCGCGCGCAATTAAAGAGTTCGGTTGGGCAAGCGTTGCCGCAGCGACAGTTGATTTATACCGTCGCGTGATTGCATAAATGACACGTAAATCTTGGATTCAATTTGCCTTTGTCGGCCTGCTGTGGGGAATTCCTTACTTGCTCATGAAGGTTGCTGTGGACGATATTCCTCCTCCCCTGATTGTTGCTGGGCGAACTTTTATTGGTGCAATGATTTTGATTCCAATTTCAGTGCGTCAAGGATCCTTTATGGATGCCGTGCGAGGCATTAAATACGTATTGCCGTATGCATTTCTTGAAATGGTCGGTCCATGGATTCTTATTACAAATGCCGAAAAGGAAATCTCATCTGGTTTAGCAGGATTACTGATTGCAACTGTACCAATCTTTGCGACGATTTTTACTTCACTTCGTGGCGATCACACCGTGTGGCAACCAAAGCGAATATTTGGTTTAGTCGTTGGCTTCATTGGAATTGTTGCACTTGTAGGTATCGAATCAATTACTGGCAGCAGCAATCCAAAAGCGATTGCGATGTGCATTTTGGCCGCCCTTATGTATGCCTACGCAGTTTTAATGGTTACATCAAACTTGCCTGATGTTGAAGGTGTCGCAATTAATGGTTTGGCGATGGCTATTACGTCAGTATTTTATATGCCGATTGCGATTGCAATGTGGCCTACTAACGCAGTCTCACTCAATGCAGTGGCGGCTTTAGTTGCACTGGGAGTTTTTTCTACTGCAATCGCCTTTATGCTCTTTTTTACTGTCATCAAAGAGATTGGTGCCGCACGAGGTTCATTGACGACATATGTGAATACTGCGGTAGCAGTAGTGCTTGGTATTTTTGTTTTGGGCGAGCCAATTACTTTAGGAATTATTGTCGGTCTGCCGTTGGTACTTCTAGGCTCTTATCTAGCTAGTCGTAAAACTAAGTTAGCTGTTATCGCCGAAGCCTAAGCGTTCAAGTAATTTAGGATCTCTCTGCCACTCTTTTGAAACTTTAATATGTAAACCCAAGAAAATCTTTGCAACAAGAGCACGTTCTATATCTGCTCGTGCACGAATTCCTATCTCTTTAAGGCGACTTCCTTGATGCCCTAATAAGATTGCCCGTTGGGTGTCACGCTCTACGTGAATTGTTGCATGCACATCATAAAATGGACGTGAGCCCTTTTCTTCGCGCTCACCAAACTCATCAATCGTGACCATAATTGAGTGTGGCAGTTCTTCGCGAACATCTTGTAGGGCCGCTTCACGAATAAACTCACAAATTAACTGCTCAATCGCTTGATCACTGGTCGTACCTGCTGGGTAATACTCTGGCCCATTGGGTAGGTTCTTACCGATAAGTTCATTGAGCAAGTCGATTTGATTATGAATCGCCGCCGATACCGGAATGATTTCATCCCAAACAAATCCTTGTGCAAGAGCCATAATTCCGGCAAGGCGTAGGGCTAATTTTTCTTTTGAAATTAAATCTGTTTTAGTGATAACTGCAAATTTTTTAGCTCGCGGGTGCTTAGCGATTTCTGCAGCAATGAATATATCCCCAGCACCTGATGTTTCATCGGCAGGAATACACATAATTACTACATCGACTGAATCCATGCTTTGGTCAACTACAGCATTGAGTCGATGCCCTAACAGAGTCTTAGGTTTGTGCACACCAGGTGTATCTACAAGAACTGCTTGAAAATCTGACCCGTGGACTATCCCGCGGATTGCACTGCGAGTGGTGTTTGGGTGGTGGGATGTAATTGCGATTTTGCTTCCAACAAGCGCGTTGATCAATGTGGATTTACCGACGTTTGGGCGGCCAACAATGGCAACAAAACCCGAACGGAAATCACTCATAGGTGAATTCTCTCATTGATTTAAGCCTATGAACTCCACTGCATCGGCTACCGACGTCACAATTTCAGCGGCTCTCTCCCCTATCAAGCGGTGGCAGCCTTCACTGGTTGGTGAATTAATTGGTCCGGGAATTGCCATAACGGGCCGCAATAATTCAGCGGCATCTCGCGCGGTACGCAGAGATCCACTTCGAAATGCCGCTTCTACTACAAGCGTTGCTAGCGACATTGCCGCGATTAATCTATTTCGTGTTAAGAAACGATGCGGCATAGCTTTAACGCCAGGCATCGCTTCGGTAATCAGAGCACCCGATTCGCAGATTTCTTCAAACAATCTGGTATTAGCCGCAGGATAATTAACATCGATTCCGCAGGCAATGACTGCAATAGTGCTTCCTTCTGCGATCAATGCTCCCCTATGTGCATATGTGTCGATTCCATAAGCACCGCCACTGATGATCACCCAGTCTCTATCAACAAAACCTGCAGCAAAATCTCCAGCTATGCGTGCACCATAGTTTGTCGGATTTCTAGTGCCAACTATCGCAAGTGAATCTGCCGCTAACGCATCAAGGTTCCCCTTGGCAATTAAGGCAATCGGCGGTGCAACTAAATCTTCCACTCGCTTTGGCCAATTCTCATCACCTGGAATAAGAAAGGTTGAAGCCGTTTCTTCGATTGAACTGAGAATTAAATCCGCAGAACTTTTGGAAATACGTGCGCAGAGATCAGCAAATCTGATTCGATCGTACCCGCCATTTTGTAGTTTATTGAGAACAGCTAAAGCACTAGTTGCATAAATTTCTTGCGACCAGAAAGGGTGTCCTCCCTCAATGGCACTAAAGAGAACAGCCCGTGCATGCCGTTCATTCATAGTTCTATTCCCGATCGCAGTCCGTGCGCCTGTTGAATATCTTCAAGGGTGGGAATTTCATGAGCGTGCAAATCAGCCAAGCTCCAACCCACTCGAGCTATCTTGTGCAACCCGCGCGCGGTAATGCGTTCACTTTCTAGTTCATCATGTAAAAAACTCATTGCCGCTCTTTCTGGCTTGAAGGTTGAGCGCAGCGCACGAGATGGAATCTGTGAATTCAAACTCCAACCAAAACCTTGAAAACGTTCAGTTGCGATCGCACGTGCTGAAATAACGCGCTTCCGAATATCGGCGCTGCTTTCACCCAAATCTGTGCGCGCCATATCTAGGCGTCCTACTGGATCTAAATGCACACGTAAGTCGATGCGGTCCATCAGCGGACCAGAGAGTTTTCCTAAATATCTGCGCACTTGTTGTGACGTACACGTGCAGTTACGCCCACGACCTAAAAATTTCCCACATGGACAAGGGTTAGCCGCAAGAACCAATAAGAACTGTGCAGGAAAAGTTACGTTACCAATGCTGCGTGCGATTGTTATTGAACCGGCCTCTAAAGGTTGACGCAGCGAGTCCAATACGCCGGGAGGACATTCTGGCGCTTCATCGATAAAGAGAACGCCGTTATGCGCCAATGAACATGCACCTGGTCTAATTGCATGGGCTCCGCCACCCACCATAGCTACGCGCGTGGTTGTGTGGTGGGGAGAAACGATTGGTGCAGTCAATGATGTTGGCGACCTCGTTGCAAATGTACCGGCAAGTGAATGCACTGCAGTGACTTCTAATGCTTGCTCAATATCTAAGGCCGGCATGATGGTAGGAATTCTCTCGGCAATCATTGTTTTTCCAGTTCCAGGCGGGCCGATTAATAAAATATGGTGCCCACCCGTTGCGGCAATTTCTGCAGCTAAGCGAGCCTGTGGTTGACCTGCCACATCAGCAAAATCCAATCGATCATCGTTGGGTTGCCATGCTAAATCAATCTCTTGCGCACACTCTCGTTCCCCAGTACGCAGCCATGAAAGTATCTTCTTCAAATGCTCCATAGGAATAATCTCCATGCTGTGCATCAGTGATGCTTCTTCATAGTTTGCAGTGGGAACAACAGCAGTTCTGACACCAGCTTTATAGGCCGCCATTAATGCTGGTAGCACTCCTCTGACAGAACGTATTCGACCATCTAAAGCGAGTTCGCCGATGAAAACAACATCACGAATACGTTCTGTCGCGATGCTCTGATTAGCTGATAAAAGTGCGATACAGATCGCTACATCAAAACTCGAACCACTCTTAGGTAACCAAGCCGGTGATAACGAGACTGTAACTTTACGATTAGGCCAGCTTTCACCACAGTTAACCATTGCCGCGCGAACGCGATCTCGTGACTCAGATAATGCAGCATCCGGCAAACCTAAAAGTGAATACATAGGAAGACCATCGGCAATATCGACTTCCACAGTGACAATATGTCCATCTAGTCCAAGAAGTGCAACGCTCAACGTTTGCGCAAGACTCATAGGATATTTGCTCGGTATTCAATCGTGTGAGATCCATCTGGAGCTAATAAAATTGCGGCAGCATCTATCTGATACTCACATCCAAAACATCCATGTGTTGCCAACCACCCTAAAGCCAATCTCTGCATGCGTCGCGCTTTTTCTCGTGTAATTGCTTCAAGCGGATGACCAAAGGCAATCGAGGATCGTGTTTTGACTTCAACAAAAGCAAAAACCCCACTTCGTTGCAGCGCCACAATATCGATTTCACCTTCACGGATTCGCCAATTACGTTCAATAATTTCTGCATGATGTGCAATCAGGTATTGAGTGGCTATTTCTTCGCCAAATGCACCGGTTCGTTGGTTATTAATTTTTTGCATGGCGCGACCATAAATTCTTAACCTGACACTTGTGGTTGTGCGAGTTTTACTTGTGGATTAAAGCTGCAATATTAGAAAATGAACGCCGATGCTCTATGCACGGGCCATGTTCGTTCAGCGAGGATGTATGAGAGGAAGTGATATAGCCCTTGTGTCCAGCAAAGCCATACTGTGGATATTCCTGATCCATATCCCGCATTATTCGATCACGAGTCACTTTGGCGATTATGGAAGCCGCACTAATGCTGACCACAACTTGATCACCCTTCCATACTGCCAAATTCGGTAGGCCCAGACCTTCGATTGCATAACCATCGGTCAATACATATGCAGGAACTTGATCTAGTCCATGCACTGCTCTACGCATTCCATCGAGATTTGCGGCATGAACACCCCGTTGGTCGACTTCCTTGGCTGGAACAATTACGACACTAATAGATGTTGCACACGATTGAATGAGATCGTAAATATTTTCGCGCTTTTTCTCTGAAATCTCTTTTGAATCTCTGACTACTGATAACTCTGGCGCAAACGGATTCTTTAGAATCACCGAGGCTATGACAAGTGGTCCAGCACAAGCACCACGACCAGCTTCATCAACGCCAGCTATGGGAGAAATCCCGGCATTGATGAGCAATTGCTCAATCACCTTCATTAAGCTTTACTTAACAACGTCGATCTGTGGGATATACGTTAAATTCTTAAATGGCCAAATTACTGCGAATACTCGACCAGTGACGCGTGAAAGCGGCACCATTCCTTTATTTATATCTTCTTGGTGGTAGCGTGAATCAGCACTTGCGCCGCGATGATCTCCCATAACCCACAGTTTTCCCTTAGCAACAGTGATGTCAAACTTCATATCACTGGGAACATTGCCTTTGAAGATGTAAGGCTCAGTCACTGCTTTTCCATTAATCTGCAATAAACCCTCTTTTGTGCAGCAAACTACATGATCTCCCGCTACGCCAATAACGCGTTTGACTAAATATTGCTTAGCTGGATTTGGTAGGACGCCAACTTCAACTAATAGTTTTTTAGCTTGGGTAATAACTTTATTTCCCGAAGTGTCTCCATAATAAGGGAGCCATTTTGCCGGGTCACGAAAAACAACTACATCACCACGTGAAATGTGCTTAGAGACAAAAGGTAGTTTATTGACAGCTACACGATCTTGGACTTGCAAAGTATTTTCCATAGATCCAGATGGAATATAGAAAAACTGCACTAGGAAAGTCTTAATTAAAAGCGAGACAACGAGTGCAACGATTACAAGGATTGGGAACTCTTGAAGGAGTGAGCCCTTACGGCGCATTGAAACGAATTATTCAGCAGGAGTTTCAGATGCAACTTCTGTAGCCGCATCTGGTGCAGAAACTTCAGACACAGCTGCTTCTACTTCTGGCGCTTCAACAACAGCTTCAACAACTGGTGCTTCAACTACCGGTGCCTCAACAACTGCCTCAGGAACTACAACCGCGACTGGCTCTGGAGTAGAAAGAATTCCATCGCCGTAACCTTCAACGCCATCGCGCTTTTCGCGAATCTTTGCAGCCTTACCGCGTAGATCGCGCAGGTAGTACAGCTTGGCGCGACGTACATCGCCCTTCTTAACTAATTCAATTTTTTCAATAACTGGTGTGTGCACTGGGAATGTGCGCTCTACACCGACGCCGTAAGAAACCTTACGTACAGTGAAAGTTTCGCGAACGCCATCGCCTTGGCGACGCATAACGATTCCCTGGAAGACCTGAAGGCGGCTCTTGCTACCTTCAATAACGCGTACGTGAATCTTGAGCTCATCGCCAGCACGGAACTGTGGGATGTCTTTACGCAGGGATACTGCGTCTACGGCGTCAAGGATGTTCATCTACGTACCTTTTTCTGTTTCTCTACAAGCACTCACTTTGGCGGTGCAGACGGCATATCTTGCCATAGATAGGCCCTCAAGCCTAAATCGGCC
>WLKQ01000062.1 GCA_009701185.1 Actinomycetota bacterium
AAGATTACACATGCGCCCAAGTGGTGCTCGGTAGATCTTCGCGATGGAAATCAAGCACTGATTGATCCGATGGATACCCCACGCAAGTTAGCGATGTTCAAACTCCTAGTTGCCATGGGTTACAAAGAGATCGAAGTTGGTTTCCCCAGCGCATCACAGACTGACTTTGATTTCGTACGTAAAATTATCGAAGAGAACTTAATTCCTGACGATGTCATCATCCAAGTTTTAACTCAAGCTCGTGAGACTTTAATCAAACGAACCTTCGAAGCTATTAAGGGTTCAAATCAGGCCATCGTTCATTTGTATAACTCAACATCGACGCTACAGCGTCGTGTTGTTTTCGGCTTAGATAAAGATGGCATAAAGAAAATCGCTACCGATGCTGCACAAATTTGTCTTGATTTAGTGCCAACGGTGCCAGAGACAAAGATCTCTTTCGAATACTCACCAGAGTCATACACGGGTACTGAATTAGAGTTTGCCGTAGAGGTTTGCAACGCAGTCAATGCAATCTGGAAGCCCACACCGGCCTGGAAAACTATTATGAATTTACCGGCCACCGTTGAAATGGCCACACCTAATGTCTATGCCGACTCCATTGAATGGATGTGTCGCAATTTAGAAAATCGCGACAGCGTGATTGTTTCACTCCACCCACACAATGATCGCGGAACCGGTGTGGCAGCTGCCGAACTCGGTTATTTAGCTGGCGCCGATCGTATTGAAGGAACCTTATTTGGTAATGGCGAACGCACTGGAAATGTCTGCTTAGTGACTTTAGGAATCAACTTAGTTACACATGGAATTGATCCACATATTGATTTTTCTAATATTGATGATGTTCGCCGCACCGTTGAGTATGCCAATCAACTTCGCGTTCCAGAGCGCCATCCTTATGGTGGAGATTTAGTTTTTACTGCATTTTCTGGCTCGCACCAAGATGCAATTAAAAAGGGTTTTGATTTAATGGCAACCGATGCAAAAACTGCCGGGCGTGAGGTTCGTGAGCACACGTGGGCAGTTCCATATTTACCTATCGATCCATTAGATATTGGTCGAAGCTATGAAGCAGTAATTCGTGTTAATTCGCAGTCTGGAAAGGGCGGTGTTGCCTATCTGATGAAGAATGAGCATCACTTAGATCTTCCGCGACGTTTGCAGATTGAATTCTCAAAAGTTGTTCAGACAAAAACTGACCAAGAGGGTGGCGAAGTTAGCCCAGAAGCGTTGTGGTCGGTGTTTGAAGATGAGTATCTTCCAACGCAGAGTGCACCATGGGGGCGTTTTCGCCTTAAGGGCTTAAGTCAAACTTCGGTGCTGGATGAAGATGTTCACTTAACTGTTTCTATTACCGATCGCGGTGAATTACATGAACTCAAAGGTCAAGGCAATGGCCCAATCGCGGCGTTTTGTAATATTTTGCAGAGCTATGGCGTAGATGTTCGAGTTCTAGATTATTACGAGCATGCTCTATCTGCAGGTGGGGATGCTTCAGCGGCTGCATATCTAGAGTGTTCAATCAGTGGCGAAGTCTTCTGGGGTGTTGGAATCGATCCAAATACAACAACGGCCTCACTCAAGGCAGTCGTGTCTGCCATCAATCGCGCAATTCGCTAACCCAACGCACTACCTTTACCCGTATGAGTTTATATAGGGATGAGGCCATCGTGCTGCGCACCCAAAAACTCGGAGAAGCCGATCGCATCATCACGATGTTAACGCGAGATCACGGAAGAATTCGCGGAGTTGCAAAAGGCGTGCGGCGTACCATGTCGAAATTTGGTGCGCGCTTAGAGCCTGGTAGCCACATTGATGTACAACTCTACGTAGGTAAAACTTTTGACACGATTACACAAGTTGAAGCGGTGATGAATTATGGTGAAGCCCTCACTGAGGATTATCAGCGGTGGACGGTTGCTTCAGCAATTCTGGAAGCGGCAGAGCGCTTTAGCCCCAACGAACAAGAGCCTGCATTCCAGGAGTTTCAATTAGTAGTTGGCGCAATGAAAGTTCTATCAGAAAACCGTTATGAGCCGTTACTTATCCTTGATGCATTTTTATTGCGCTCATTAGCCGTTGCTGGATATGCACCCTCGATGACATTATGTTCACGGTGTGAAAAGCCCGGACCCCATCGATACTTTTCGTTAGTCGGTGGCGGTTCAGTATGTGCCGACTGTCGACCATCGGCATGTGCAACACCCGCGCCTGAGACTTTAGATCTCATGGGGGCGCTTTTGAGCAGTAATTGGGAGGTTGCGTCGGCAAGTGAGACAAAAAACCGCCGTGAGGCTAGTGGTTTGATTGCCGCATATTTACAATGGCACTTAGAACGCGGCTTGCGTTCATTGCCAATGGTGGAGCGTGTATGACAATTCATATTCCTAATCATGTTGCCATTGTTATGGACGGCAACGGTCGGTGGGCAAAAGCGCGTGGTCTAGCTCGAACTGCTGGACATGAGGCAGGGGAGGCTGCGCTCTTTGATGTAGTCGGAGGCGCAATTGAATACGGCGTTAAAGAAATTAGTGCGTATGCATTTTCAACTGAAAATTGGCGTAGATCTCCTGAGGAAGTTAAGTTCTTAATGGGCTTTAATCGCGATGTAATCAGACGCAGGCGCGATGAGATGAATGAGTTGGGTGTTCGCATCCGTTGGGTAGGGCGCCCTAAGCGCTTATGGAGCAGTGTTATCAATGAGCTCGAGGCTGCTGAAGAGTTAACCAAGAAAAATAAAGTTTTAACTCTCAACATGTGTGTTAATTATGGCGGACGATCAGAGATCGTAGATGCGGCAACTGAGTTAGCCCGCGATGTAAAACGTGGAAAAGTAAAGCCAGATTCAATAACAGAAAAAACTTTTGCTAAATATTTAGATTCACCATCTATGAGTGATGTGGACTTGTTCTTACGTTCATCGGGGGAGCAGCGCACGAGCAATTTTTTACCGTGGCAAAGCGTCTATGCCGAGCTTGTTTTTATGGATGTCCTATGGCCAGATGTCACGCGAAAAACTCTTTGGAAAGCTATTGAAGAGTACTCATCTCGTGATCGACGTTTTGGGAAAGCTTAAGAGGCCCCTACTACTGCCCACATAATGAGTACGCCCAAGCCAGTTAAAACTAAAGTCCAGCGTGATTCATGGCGAGAATGTGCCTCGGGTAAAATATGTGATGTAGCTATATAGATTACGAATCCTGAGAAAAGCGCCAAATAGAGCGCAAGATATTTATCGTTGAGCGCTAAGTAAGTTCCAATTGTCGCACCACCAATTCGTGCAACTGCATCAACGGCCAATAGATACTTACTTGATTTAGTCCAATGACCACCTTTTACTAACATAGAGACGGTATTAAGACCATCGCTAAATGCGTGGACCACAACAGCTAAGAAAACCGCGATTCCTAAAGATGTGCTGACTCTAAATGCAACACCTAGGCCGACGCCATCGAGGAAAACATGTCCACCCATTGCAAGGGCTCCAAGAGTGCCAGAGATTGAATGGTGATCATGGTCGTGACCGTAATCTGAATCAACAGGTTCGTGAGAACCGAAACTTCTTTCAAGAATATGTAAGAGAAGAAATCCACCAAGTATCGCTAGTGAAACTACCGGCACTCCACCGACTAGGTCCTTGTTCATATCAAAAACTTCCGGCAGTAAATCAAAACCAACTAGACCCAGTAGCAGACCTGCAGATAGCCCAAGAACTAGGTGGAAGCGATCACGGGATCGAAACGCCAGGACGCCGCCGGCGGTAGTCGCCATCACAGTAAAGAATGCAAAAAGGATGGCCAGATTCATAGTTTTAGAATATCGCGATTAGGCTAGGGCTCATGATTGCAATCGCACGCTTCTCTGTCCTCTTGGCCGATGCTGGTCAATTTCACCGCGATCTCACCACGGCGCAGCAGGCATTCTCGCTCTGTCCTGGGTATCTGAACGGTTATATCGGCCAGAATCTTGATGACACCTCGCTGTGGTCGCTGACAACAGTGTGGGAAAACGTTGGTTCATATCGACGAGCTTTGAGCAATAACCAGGTCAAAATGCTGGCTATTCCCCTCTTAGCCACGGCAATCGATGAGCCTGGTGCATATGAACTCCCTTATAACGAGTAAAATCAGCATCACGAAAGTAACACCAGTTGCTTTTCGCCGACAGCCAGCCGGATGGAGAATAGTGTGGCAACGGATCGTTTAGAAAATATCGTTGGTCTTGCAAAGCGACGTGGGTTTGTTTACCCGTCATCTGAAATTTATGGTGGACTTCGAGCGTCGTGGGATTACGGCCCATTAGGCGTTGAGTTAAAAAACAATGTTAAGCGCCAATGGTGGAAGTCCATGGTCATGGGTCGCGAAGATGTAGTCGGCCTTGATTCATGTGTGATTTTATCTAAAGAGGTCTGGGAAGCATCGGGTCACGTAGCAACTTTTAGCGATCCACTTACCGAGTGCACGGCTTGTCACAAGCGTTATCGCGCCGATCATTTAATGGAAGCCTATGAAGCCAAGCATAAAAAAGCTGCGACATCGCTGACTGAAATTAATTGCCCGGCATGTGGAAACAAAGGTCAGTTCACTGAGCCAAAACAATTTAGCGGAATGTTAAAAACGTACCTAGGACCCGTAGAAGATGAGTCTGGTCTTGCATATTTGCGTCCAGAGACTGCACAGGGAATTTTTATTAACTTTGATCAAGTAATGACGACATCTCGTAAAAAACCTCCATTTGGTATTGGCCAAATTGGAAAGTCCTTCCGTAATGAAATTACACCGGGAAACTTTATTTTCCGAACACGCGAGTTTGAGCAGATGGAGATGGAGTTCTTCGTAGTCCCTGGTACCGATGAAGAGTGGCATCAATATTGGATTGATACTCGCATGGCCTGGTACATAGACCTTGGAATCAATCCAGAGCGTCTACGTCTCTTTGACCACCCACAAGAGAAGTTGTCACACTATTCAAAGCGCACCGCAGATATCGAATACAAGTTTGAGTTCGCTGGTACAGAATGGGGCGAGCTTGAAGGCATTGCTAACCGCACGGATTTCGACTTAAAAGCCCACTCGGCCGCCTCTGGCAAGGACTTGTCCTACTTCGATCAAGAAAAGGGTGAACGTTGGACGCCTTATGTCATCGAACCTGCAGCCGGAGTCGACCGTTGCACACTTACATTCTTAATGGATGCATTTACAGAAGATGAAGCACCAAACAGTAAAGGTGAGATGGAAAAGCGCGCGGTATTAAAACTCGATCATCGCTTAGCTCCCATCAAGGCTGCAGTTCTACCACTGTCTAGAAATGCGGATCTTTCGCCAAAGGCTCGCGATCTTGCTGCACAACTACGTAAGAGTTGGAGTATTGATTTTGACGATGCTGGTGCAATCGGTCGTCGTTATCGCCGTCAAGATGAAATCGGAACTCCGTACTGCATCACTATCGACTTTGAAACCTTAGAAGATAATGCTGTAACGATTCGAGATCGCGACACAATGGCGCAAGAGCGAATCGGTCTTGATCACGTTGAGGCTTGGCTAGCACCTCGATTACTCGGGTGCTAAAACCACTTTTACTTCCCTTGGCAAGCGGTGATCACTATGTAGATCCACCGGTAGTTCTTGCTCCGATGGCCGGAATTACCAATGCTCCGTTTCGCACTCTGTGCCGCGAACAAGGCGCTGGACTTTTTGTCTCTGAGATGGTGACTGCTCGCGCTTTAATCGAAAGACGTCCTGAGACTCTGCGAATGATTGTTCCAGGAAAAGATGAATGGCCACGTTCTGTTCAGTTATACAGTGTTGATCCAACAACCATGCGAGCGGCAGTAACGATGCTAGGTAAAGAAAATCTTGCTGATCACATTGATATGAACTTTGGCTGCCCAGTTCCAAAAGTAACTCGCAAGGGTGGCGGCGCAGCTCTTCCATTTAAGCGCCGACTTTTTTCTAATATTGTTCAAGCGGCAGTGGAGGCGGCGAAACCATTTGGAATTCCTGTAACTGTAAAAATGCGCATCGGCATTGATAGTGACCACCACACGTATCTGGAGGCAGCTAAATCTGCCGCTGACTTAGGTGTCTCATGGGTTGCTTTGCACGCTAGAACTGCGGCGCAAATGTATGAAGGTAAAGCCGACTGGTCGGCGATCGCGCAGTTGGTAGATCACTTAAAGCCAACTGGAGTGCCGGTTTTAGGCAATGGTGATATTTGGTCAGGCCACGATGCGATACGAATGGTGGAAGAAACTGGCTGTGCTGGAGTTGTTGTTGGTCGAGGCTGCTTGGGGCGCCCATGGTTATTTGCCGACTTAGTTTCATCATTACAGGGAAGTAATAAAGAGTTAACTCCAACCCTGCACCAAGTACGTGAAGTTATGTTCCGTCATGCGCATTTGATCGTTGAATATTTAGAGTCCGAAGATCGCGGCATGCGAGATATGCGAAAGCATATGGCCTGGTATTTAAAGGGTTTTCGCGTTGCGCGAGAGATTCGACATGACTTAGGAATGGTTTCATCGTTAGTAGAAATGCGAACGTTGCTAGATTCTTTAGAAGATCAACCGTATCCGGTTGAAGTTGGTGAAAAACCTCGTGGCCGTACAAGTCATGGCCGTCCACCGACATTGCCCGATGGTTGGCTCAATGATCCAGATGAGTTAGTTCATGTCGAACTAGAAGATGCATTTTCAGGGGGATAGATGTTTCTATTTCGCTGGATTCGCCGCACTCTCACACTCATTATTATCCTCGCCCTGATTGCGCCGGGATATGCGGTATCTCAAGTGTGGCGCGCAGCCAAGAACCCAGTTGTACGCCATGCCGATGTCATCGTTGTTCTTGGAACTGCGCAATTAAACGGTAGACCTGGCGAAGCCCTTGAAGCGCGTTTAGTAGAAGCAAAAAGAATTTTTGAATTAGGTTTAGCACCAACAATTATTACAGTGGGTGCAGGTGCACCCGGTGATCGCACGACAGAGGCTGCATCCGGTAAATATTGGCTTCGTACTCATGGAATACCGTCAAAGAAAATTACAGCAATTGAAGAAGGTCGCGACACATTAGTCAGCACAAAGGCTTATGCGGCACTTATGAAGAAGCGAATGGTTAGCGATGTAATCATCGTGACTGATCCTTTTCATTGCAAGCGTGCAATGACTATGGCTAATGACCAAGGGATTATTAGCACATGCTCGCCAGTTAAGAGCGGGCCAAATACGATTTCTAACTCGGGATATAAGTATTTATT
>WLKQ01000063.1 GCA_009701185.1 Actinomycetota bacterium
CCTAGACCTTCAACTTCAAGTCCAAAGAATCGTGAACGAGAAGGCATAGCAAAGACATCACCGATGCAAATGTACTGCGGCAGTTGAGAATAGTTAATTCTGCCTATGAAGCTGACATGTGATGACAGTCCATGTTTATTTACAAGGTCAGTGAGGTGCTTACGATAAGGACCTTCACCGATTAACAGTAAATGTGCTTGCGGAATTTTACGGATAATTGCCGGCATGGATTCGATGAGTTTGTCTTGACCTTTGCGATGTACAAGTCGTCCTACAGAGACGATCACATTTTTGTTTTCTAGCCCTAAATCTCTTTTTAACTCACTCGCATCTACGGGTTTGAAATGTTCAATGTCAATGCCAGGTGCAATTTTCACCATTGCCTTTGCCGATGTCGAGCTGAGGGCATGAGCAATTGCCGTTTTAGTAAATTCTCCTAAGTACGTCAAGGCATCGGTCGTATTGCCAATTCGCCGCATAGCTACTTTAAATGGGAAAATTTTGGACCACCACACTTCATGGCCATGCGTGAGCGCAACAATGCGAGTGGCGCCAGCACGCCGTAACGTTTGTGCCATTAACGCTAGTGGCGCAGCGGCACCGAAGGCCACAATCTCTTTTTTATCTCTGTTAACTATCCGAGCAACTGCCCTTGCTACTCGTGGAGTTGGTAAGAGGATTTTTGCTTTGTCACGTATAACTATGACGCCATAATTATCACGCCAGGCAGCGTCATAGGCGAGCGTGTCTTCCTGACTCGATGTGTAAACGGTTACCGAACCAAAAGGTAGGCGCTCTATTAATCCAATAATGAAAGTTTCAATACCGCCCGCTCGAGGGCCGAAATCATTGGTGACAAAAAGTATAGATTTAATAACGTCGTGCTCCCACCAATGGCTTGCGACCAAGAGAGCCGCTAGTTGTCACCTTCACTCGTGAACCAGATCGAGGCGCATGAACCATCTTGCCCCCACCTAAATAAATTCCAACGTGAGATACGGGGCGACCGAAAAACAATAAATCCCCCGGCTTAAGTGCTTTGAGGGAGACTTTCTTTCCCATCCGAGATTGAGCCGCCGATGAATGTGGAAGTGAAACTCCAGCGGCTTGATAAGCCCGCATTGTTAAGCCTGAACAATCCCAGGTGACTAAACCTGCAGCGCCAAAAACATATCGATCTCCAATTTGCTTGAGCGCAAACTTCAAAGCCGTTCCAGCTCGACCCGAAATACCATTAGCTGATTGGGCCGCTGCTTGTGATGATGCTTGATCTGCATCCTCTTGTGCTGCAGCTAACTTGGCTAAACGTTCGCGATCAGCCTTTTTTAACTTTGATAGCAGAAGCTCAGCCTCTTGTAATTTAGAAAGCGCCAATGCCGACTGTGCTTTAAACTTTTTTTGTGCTGCGGTAACCAACGCTAATTTGTCATTAACCGTTAAAGTTGTTGCATTCAGGCGTTGTTGAGCGGCTTCATATTTGCGCAGCTCTGCAGACTTCCTTCGAGTAATTGCATCTAGTGATCCTGCTGATGAAAGATAGAGCGTAGGATCGGAGGAAAATAGAAGTTCTAAACTCTGACTTAATCCCCCAGATTTATACTGTTCAATGGCAATTGTTCCTAGAGATTTCTGGAGCGCTCCGAGAGTTTTGCCTTGCACTGCTGCTTTGGCTTTAATGCCGTTGAGCGTTTTAGTAAGCGCACTCAATTTCACTTTTGCTTCCTGTGCACCCTCTGCTGCGCTGGTCGCGTCTTCTTCTAGCTGTTGAACCTTGGCTTGGACCTGCGCCAAGCTCTGGGCCGCCTGGGCAGATGGCATCAGAGGCGTAACCACGAGGCTCGTGCCCACAAGTACACAGAGCGTGGCTCTCTTAAGGGCTGACATACCTCACAGGCTAACTACCTTTAACCCATCGACTCAAGTTATGCGCAGGCATTGCTCTGTGAAATAGGCGTGAAAATGCGATGATGGGCCCTATGGGTATCTCAGCCTCACTCGTTGTGGGCATTGAAGGGGCAACGGCGTGGAGTGATAACTCCGCTGGAATTACGACTCCGGCCGATCGCGCCGACTTTTTAGCCAGGCGTAAGGGTTATGACTGCATCATTATCGGCGGGAATACCGCACGAAGTGAGCCGTATTCCAGGACGCCGGTGCCACTTGTCATCATTTCTCGCAGAGATATTCATCCAGTTCCAGAAAATCCACAAGCCCACCTGTGGAACGTAAATATTATCGATGCAATCGAATCGGCCAGAAAACTTTTTGGTGAAGAGATTCTTATTGAGGCCGGGGCTTCGCTGGTGAGTGAACTGGTATCACAAGAATTAATCGATGATCTCTATTTAACAATTACCCCTGTTGTTGGTGGTTCACATTTCTTTGATTGGCACGCGGCACTAGAAAATTTCAATTATTGCCAGATGCACGAAATTGATGGAACTAAGTTCTACCACGCACGTAAGTTAGAAAGCTGAAATTAAAGCAACGCCTGCGACTGCTAAAACAACTCCAATGTATTGAACAAAATGCAAGCGTTCTTTAAGGAATCTGAAGGCAAGCACTGCGGTAGCTATTGGATAGAAAGATCCAAGCACCATTGCGACCGAGACTGAACCTTTAGTACAGGCAACTCCTAACAATAAATTAGCTAGAAAATCAGCTACTCCCATAAAAATTAATCCAGGGAATTCTGAGGCTTTAAATCCACCAAGAGTTTTAAACTTGATCGCTAAACCCATAGTGACGAAAAAAGTTGCTAAACGCATAGTTACCATCGTCATCAATGCGTTGGTCTGTGAGCCGATAGAAATAAAAGTTAACGCAGTGCCAAAACCGCAAGCTGCTCCGAGTGCTAACAAGAGTGGCCGAAGAGGAAGACCTGCGCTTAGCTCTGGGCCACTGGCACAAAAAGCACCTGCGAGTGCGAGGATAATTCCCAGCGTGGTAATGAATGAAAGTTTTTCACCATGCATGAGTGCATATGTCATAGGAATAACTGCGCTCAGTGCACTTATTGGCGATACAACACCCATGCTGCCAGTTGCAAGTCCAGCGTACAAACATAACAAGCCGCAATATCCAAGAAGCCCGGCGCATATTCCAGGTAGAAGAAAACTTACATCTGAAAAGACGCTGTGATCAGAACTATAAGAAATGAGCGCTAAGACAAGACCAAAAGCTAAACCTAAAACTTGTGAAACACCCAGCACGGCAAGTGGTGCATGTTTTCTACTGAGTCGGCCACCTTCAAAATCGGCGCTACCCCACAAGAGGCTCGAGATAAGCGCTAAAAGTGATGCCATGCATACAAGGTTACCGCCCCGCCTCCCTGAATATCCCTTTCTAATTCCTTACTCTTAGAAGATGGATGCCGCTGCTTTTGAGAGATTAATTGATCAACTGCGAGAGTTCACACCTCGGGCCGAAGTAGTTCTTGAAGAAGTCCCAGCGCCTCAAAAACTGGCGACATACGCCTTTGCCTTTTCTGCAGACGTCAGCAATGGTCTCCTTGGTGATGATGAGGATGAAATTGCCTCAGGGCGCTTTGTTGTGTTGCATGAGCCCGGTGGACAAGAGACCTGGGATGGCGAATTTCGTTGCGTCACATTTGTGCGTGCCGATGTTGACGTTGCCATGCAGGCCGATCCCCTTCTGCCAGAAGTTGGCTGGCGATGGTTTTTACAATCATTAGCCGATAATGATTGTGTGATTGCTGCACCTAGCGGAACCGTCACACGAGTTTCAAGTTCATCTTTTGGAAAATTGTCGCCGCGTCACGATGAATCTGAAATTGAAATTCGTGCGTCATGGACCCCAATCGTTACTGAACCACTTGATCTGCTTAAACACATCAATGGCTGGTGCACGCTTATCTCTGAAGTCGCAGGACTTGAACCAGTCCCTATAGGTGTCTCTGCGCTTAATGCACAAAGACGCCGTTAGGAATTTAAATGGAAGAAGTTTTAGAAGCAGTTCCATTGTTATCACCTGCCAATGGAACTCCTCCGGTTATCGATACCGAAGCCGCGCTCAGCGATGCAATCGCCCAATTGCGCGCAGGGGAAGGCGCTTTTGCCGTGGATGCAGAACGTGCTTCCGGCTTTCGCTATAGCGCGCGTGCTTATCTGATTCAAATTAAGCGTAACGGTGGCGGATTGCATTTAATCGATCCGATTCCATTTGGCCTCAATCATCCACTAATTTCCACGCTTAATGAATTACTCAATACGGACGAAGTGATTTTGCATGCAAGCACACAAGATTTACCCTGTTTACGAGAGATTGGAATCAATCCCACACTGCTTTTTGATACTGAATTAGCTGGTCGAATAGCGGGTTTGCCGCGCGTTGGCCTTGGCCCATTATTGGAATCTCTCATGGGAGTTACCCTGGCAAAAGAACACAGTGCTGCAGATTGGTCAACGCGTCCACTGCCGCAGGAATGGTTAACGTATGCAGCTCTGGATGTTGAATTACTCGTTGAACTTCGTGATGCTATGCATAACATTCTCTCTGTTGCGGGAAAATTGCAATGGGCTGAACAAGAGTTTGCTTCAATTTTAAAAGCCCCACCTGCACCACCACGCGTTGATCCTTGGCGCAGAACATCGGGAATGCATAAAATAAAACGTCGCGACCATTTAGCAATCATCAAGAATCTTTGGATCGCGCGCGATGCAATTGCATCAGTTCAAGATATTGCCAGTGGCAAACTTCTTAATGATTCTGCAATTGTTGAACTTGCCCTAGCTGCGCCAACTACTAAAAAAGAGTTTGAAAAAACTCTACGTCCGCTTGGCTTGCGCGCACGTTGGCTAGAAAATCTTCCCACGTGGCTAGATGCCATTGCGGAAGCAGTATCTCTGCCAGAGAGTGAGTGGCCACCGCTACGTACAAATGCCGACACATTGCCACCAATAAAACTATGGCGCGATCGCTTCCCTGAAAAATTTGCACCGCTCTCACACGCGCGAGCCGGTCTAGATCTACTTGCGGTTTCGCACAACATGCCCCTTGAAAATTTAATCTCTCCTGAAATTATTCGCCGTATTTGCTGGCAGCCTCCCGCCCAGTCCACTGTGGCCCTAGATGAACTCTCGGTTAGGGCATCGATGAGCGCGCTCGGTGCCAGGCAGTGGCAGATCGATTTAGCGGCACCTGTTGTGGCCCACGCCCTACTGGAGCGCGAAGCCTTACCTGTTGAAGAAGCTCCGGCGGAAGCTCCAGCCGACGTGTGATGAATTACGCAACGAAAGAGTTGCGTAATTCGCCCTCATCCCCTAGATTTTCTCCATGCTCAGCTCCTTCATTATCGCCCTGCGGGAAGGCCTCGAGGCTGCCCTCATTGTCGGAATTGTGATTGCCTACGTTCAGAAGAGCAATCGTCAATCGATGCTGGTCAATGTGTGGATCGGCGTGGCATCGGCCGTGGCTTTAAGTCTTGGACTTGGTGCACTGTTGAGCTTCTCCTCCACAAGGCTTTCAGAGCATGGAACTGCGCTTTTTGCAGGCATTACCTCCCTATTAGCGGTCATCCTCGTTACGTGGATGGTTTTCTGGATGAAACGAACCTCAAAAAATCTGCGCAAAGATATCGCCACTAAAGTCGATAGCGCCTTTCTCAATGGCCCTCTTGCCCTTGCTGGAGTAGCGTTTTTAGCGGTTATTCGTGAAGGTCTTGAGACCTCACTCTTTGTTTATTCAAACTTCATGAGTGTGGCAGATCCAGTAGGTTCAACTATCGGTTTAATCATTGGTTTTTCACTATCGATTGCAATCGGATATGCAATCTTTAAGGCCACGGTCAGAATAAATCTTGCGAAGTTCTTCACATACACAGGCGTTGCCTTAATCGTTGTTGCAGCCGGAGTCCTCTCCTATGCAGTCCATGAGTTCCAGGAGCTTGGATTTTTACCTGGCGCCGATTCTTACATTTTCGATGTTACAAGCCTGCTTGGACCTCACTCTCTTGTAGGGGCCGTGTTGTCAGGGAGTATCGGCTTTGATTCCAGCACGTCATGGCTACAGGCCGGCATCTACGCTCTCTACGCAATAACGGTCCTTGGCCTCTATCTTGAGAAGAGCGCGCCTAAAGCTGCAGCCCGCGTCTGAGATTCATAGGTGTTCTAAACCTTTACTGGCGAGTAACATAACGCCTACACCGTGAAGCAAAGGATGTCAGAATGTCGCGCAGAGTTGTTTTAGTTGATGCAGTTCGCACACCATTTGGTAAGGCCGGCGGAATGTACGCAGGCACGCGCGCTGATGATTTGATGGTTCGCGCCATTCGTGGATTGCTCGATAGAAATCCTGCAGTAGATCATGCAAGTATCGAAGACGTTGCTATCGCTGCTGCAACCCAGAGCGGTGATCAAGGAATGAACATCGGTCGAAGCGCAACACTTCTAGCAGGACTACCGAACACTGTTCCTGGATACTCGATCGATCGTTGGTGTGCAGGTGCACTCACTGCCGTCACAACTATTTCTGGCGCAATTGCTATGGGAACAAATGAGATTGCAATCGCTGGCGGTGTTGAGCACATGGGCAATCACCCGATTGGCGAAGGCTTAGATCCAAACCCGCGTTTTCTCGCTGAAAGAATTGTGGAACAAGATGCACTCGCTATGGGTGCAACTGCTGAACGTTTGCATGACCGCTTCCCTACCATCACAAAATTACGTGCCGATACTTTTGCCTTTAACTCGCAAATTAAAACAGCTAAGGCATATGAAGCTGGCATCATTCAAGCTGACTTAATTCCAACAGCGGCTCGAAGCGCAGAACTTGGTTGGACAATTGCAACGGTAGATGAACCTCCTCGTCCAGCGACAACAATGGATGGATTGGCATCGCTTAAAACTCCATTTCGCCCTGCAGGTCGAGTAACTGCAGGAAACTCCTCAGGTCTTAACGATGGTGCTACTGCTGCACTCCTTGCCAGCGAAGATAAAGCCCTTGAGCTTGGACTTTCAATAAAGGCGCGATTAGTAACGTATGCATTTGCTGGAGTAGCACCAGAGATTATGGGTTATGGCCCAGTTCCATCCACCATTAAAGCTCTGAAGCAGGCCGGCTTAACTATTGAAGACATTGGCCTCTTCGAGATTAATGAGGCCTTTGCCGTTCAAGTATTGGCATTTTTAG
>WLKQ01000064.1 GCA_009701185.1 Actinomycetota bacterium
ATTGTTGGCGTTGAATCACTTGTTGATGCGCCGTCTGAGGGTGAAGTGATGACAGGTGCATTAGGTGCCGTTGTATCAATCGTGATCATTAGTGCATTTGAACGACCAGATACGTTTCCATCTGAATCCGTGTAAATAGCAGTAATGCTGTGAGCGCCTGGGCTTAGATCTGAAGTCGAAATAGCTGTGAAGGCTCCACCTGCTAAGTTTGCAGAACCAATACTTGTTAAATCACTATAAAACACAACGGTTCCCGATGAAGCTCCAGCAACAGAGAAAGTAGGGCGCACTAACTTTGTAAGTATTCCACCCGTCATTGTGGGTGTATTAGGTGTAGCGGAAGGTGTAGCGATTGCAGAATTAGAGGCTGCGGATTCTAAAGAATCTAGATAATTAGTACCCGATCCTATAGATATAATTTTCGCAACATAGGACGTTCCACCATGCATTTGACTGGTACTAAACGAGTTGCCAGCCACATAAGTAGGCGCAAGAAGAGTTGCTACAGAGTCGCCGCCGGCCGCTGGATAGATACCTATCCAATATGAATCAGCATTGAGATCCGTAGGGAAGCTAGTTATTTTCAACATACCAACTGAATCGCCAGGAGCAAGCACCAGAGTAGTTGCGTCTGGTGTTGTGAGTATAACTTGCTTGGCACCTAAATTATCGGATGGACTGGAAGCGGATGAAGCCAAGAAGTTACTTCCAACAGCATTCGCTGTGATCCTTGCAAAATAACTAACTCCACCAGTGAGCCCAGTAATCTGATCACCACTTGTGTAGTCGGTATCTCTTACTCCAACTACTTCTGAACCAGTGCTAGTTGCATAAACTTTAAGGGTATATGTCACACCATTCGTTACTGTCGAATAATTAACTTTCAAACTGCCTGCAGTATTACCCAACTCAATACTTGTTATTACTGGAGTATCCAGAGTTACCTGGTGCGCGCTAGCAGAACCTGCTGCAGATGCAGCTGATGCAATATATCCAACAGATGCATCAGCCGTGATTGTTACGTAATAGGTACTCCCACCGGTAAGGCCAGTGATGTTTGTGCCACTCTCGTAACTGCTAATGTCTGAACCCACCTGGGTTGCAAGACCAGCATCGCTATAAACCTTTGCTGTGTAAGTTTGTCCTACGGCAGCATTTGAAGAGGGTGTGAACGTTACTTTAATTGAGCCAGCAACGGAACCACCACTTGCAACAATGTTTGTTGGTGAGGTGAGGTTTACGTCTGCGAAAGAAACAGTGATCACCCACGTACGGGCCGATAGACCGTCATTACTAACTGCGAAAAGCTCAACAGGAATCGTGAAATCCACTGCACTAGTAGTTGAAATTAAATAACCGCCATATCCAATTCCATCTACATTAGTTGTCGCAAGTCCGCCGCTGCCACTTTTTGCAAAAGTTGTAACCAGAGCAGTCACATTTGTTCCGGCAGGAACTGTTATCGCAACAGTGCCATTACCGACATTTATTGTTGAAGGTCCCACTTGACCCGCAACGGTAAAAGCAGTAATGGTATATTCATCAATCGCTTGCGCTTGTGATGCGCCGATAGCGCTGATCAACATCGCGAAAAACACTACTGATAAAGCACTTAGTGTTTTCTTAATTAAATTTCCATTAAACAAATTATTAAAATTAATATTTAACATGACTTCGACTCCGGTTTAAACATTAATCAATTGCTGATTAATGACTTCGAGTGAATTTTGAATTAATTTCAACATTAGTTTTGGTCAATGCCCGGACTATGACGCGACAGAGAATTTATCGAGGGCTAACTCTCAGAGTTCGGTAACGTTCTGGAAAACACTTGTAACTGGGCATTTTCGGACTGGTCTTAGACCGAAATCACAAGGGCAATCGTTTCACTTTTGTCAGTTGCTTAACTTAGGATTTGAACATCAGGTGATACTGATTTTGATGACCGCTACCCCCCCACGGACCGGTCACAGACTATGGAGAAAATAGGAGTTCTTCATGTTTTTGCCATACGTATCTGAGTTCGTTGAGTTTTTATCGGTCAAAGACCACACATTGGAAGAGATCCTGGCCCATATGGTCCTTCGGGTATTGGCGCCTCTTGATGCAACTTCAGCTTTTGTCTCTGAACTAAGTAGTGAAAATGTCATATCGGAAGTAGGAAGCTTTGGAATCGGTAAGAAAACTAAGGAGAGATACCCCGGCAAGTACGACATGCGGGAAAAGTATCCCCTGACAGATGCCATTCACAATCGAAGCGTTGTATGGATAAATACATTGCCACAGTGGCCTGATGAATATCCTGTCTTGAAGGATATTACATATGAGACAGGTGAGCGGACATTCATCTGCTTTCCAATTGAAAAATGTGGAACACCAATTGCGGTGATTGGAATCTTCTGTAAATCTGTAATCCATCCAGATGCTGAAATTACTTCATTTCTTAAAGGGATCGGAAATATCTTTGCATTGCATTTGTATCGAAATATAGATGCTGCACCTGACATGCGAAAGATTACTGGAAAGCGAACAATTGAGCTAAATGGTGAAGTGAACACAAGACTCACTGAGCGCCAACGCTTGATTCTGAAAATGATGAGTGAGGGGCGTACAAATACGGGTATCGGGGAACTTCTTGGTTATTCAGAATCAACGATTAGACAAGAGACGATAAAGATATTTGCAATTCTTAACTGTCGTGGACGCGAAGAAGCGTCGGTGATTTATCGTGAGAAACTCGCGCAAGATTCAAAGGTTGCCATGTAAGAATGGGACTCTATCTCGAGCAGGTTTCTGATTTCATTACTCATCTTGGAAGCAAGAATCACACAATAGATGAGATTCTCTCTCACATGGTTTTGCGTGTTTTTAGGCCACTTGATGCAAGCTCTATATTTCTCTTTGAGCTTTCATCTGAAGGCACGGTTGAAAGTATTGCACGATCTGGAGCTAGTTTTTTAGCTCGAAATAGATATTCAGATAGCTACGATTTACGAGATGCAATCCCCATTAACGACTGCATTAAATCTCGTAAGTCGGTATGGATTAACACTCTTCCGCTCTGGCCTAAGGAGTACGTCTTTCTTAACTCCATCGCCTATACCGATCCTGAAAAGAGTTTTATCTGCTTCCCGATTGAAAAAGCTGGAACCCCTGTAGCTGCAATCGGAATCTTCTGCATGCCCGAACTTTCTCCCACAACAGAACTTGATTCATTTCTACGGGCTATAGGAAGTGTCTTTTCCTTGCACGTGTATCAACAAGAAGCAATGAGCGCTGTGCAAGTGGGCACTAAGACTCAGCGCACGGATTCACCTACCCGCAATGTAATTAATAAGCTCAATGAACGGCAGGAGTTAATTCTCAAATTGATAAGTGAAGGCCGCACAAATTACAATATTAGTGAGCTTCTTGGCTATTCAGAGTCAACCATTAGGCAAGAAACGATTAGGATTTATGCTTACTTACAATGTACGAGTCGTGAAGAAGCTTCGATAATTTACAAAAAGCACCACGCTGAAAACTCTGGCGCTTAAACTATCTTATTCGGGTTTGCGTCCCTGTCGTAGTAATCCAAACGTTAACGCGTCTTCGAGCGCCATAGCAGATGCGGCAATAACGTTTTCATGAACACCTACCGTGTTCCATTCGCCTTTGCCATCAGTGGTTTCAACCAATACGCGGGTGATAGCGCCAGTTCCTAAACGCCCTTCCAAAATTCGAACCTTGTAATCGGTTAATTCAAGAACCTCGAGCTCTGGGTATAACTGTTGCAAGCCGGTTCGAAGCGCGTTATCAAAGGCGTTTACTGGACCATTTCCAACTCCGCTACAGATAATTTGCTTACCCATGGCCGTTACAGTCACTTGCGCCTTAGTGAGAATGCTGTGATCTTCGGCTCGCTCTACCGTTGTTAACCAGTGTTCAATAGTGAAAAACGTTGGGCGCTTGCCATTAATTTCTTCGTGTACCAAAAGCTCGAATGAGGCATCGGCGGCTTCAAAAGTAAATCCGCGTGACTCCATATCTTTAACGCGATCAACGATGCGTCCAATCAGCGCTTTATCGCCGCCTAAATCAACGCCAAGTTCTTGAGACTTTAATTCAATTGAAGCGCGTCCGGCCATGTCGCTGACCAACATACGCATATCGTTTCCAACCGAAGATGGATCTTCGTGTTGGTAAAGCGATGGATCTACTTTTATTGCGCTGGCATGTAGGCCTGCTTTATGAGCAAAAGCAGACACACCTACGTATGGTTGGCGGGCACTCGAAGAAACATTTGTCACTTCAGCAATAGCATGTGAAATTCTAAACGCTTCACGCAATGCATTTTTAGGCAAGACTAGTTGCTGCTTTTTTAATTCAAGGTTTGCAATGATCGTCACTAGGTCAGCATTACCGGTTCGTTCGCCATAACCATTAAGTGTTCCCTGTACATGAGTTGCGCCAGCAGCAACAGCGGCCATTGAGTTTGCCACTGCGCATCCAGTGTCGTTGTGACAGTGAATTCCCAGTCGGGCAGAGCTTGCGCCTAAAACATCATGAACAACCTGGGATAGCTCGTCGGGAAGCATGCCGCCATTGGTATCGCATAGCGCAATAACATCAGCGCCAGCTTCAGCAGCAACACGCACAACTTCCAACGCATAGGCGCGATTGCTTCGATAGCCGTCAAAGAAATGTTCAGCATCTAAAAAGACTCGCTGACCCTCGGAAATTAAATGCGTGACTGAATCACGAATCATCTCTAGATTTTCATCCAATGTTGTCTTAAGCGCTAAATCAACGTGACGATCAAAGGCTTTAGCAACCAAGGTGACGGCAGGGGCTCCGCTATCGCGAAGTGCACCCAGAAGTACGTCATCGGCGGCTTTTACGTGTGGCCGGCGGGTTGCACCAAAAGCAACGAAGGTTGCATTTTTTAATACCAGTTCTTTCTTGGCGCGCGCAAAAAACTCAGTATCTTTTGGATTAGCACCTGGCCATCCGCCCTCAATAAAGCCAACACCCAGATCGTCTAAGTGACGTGCAATTGCTAGCTTGTCATGAACCGAGAGATTAAGACCTTCTTGCTGTGCGCCATCGCGCAACGTTGTGTCATAGATATGAAAGGCATCTGAAACTGGCATTTATTTAACCGCACTCATCCAATTATGTGTATCTGGTGCAGTGCCATGTTGAATCGCTAATAGCGCATTTCGAATCTGCATCGTGATTTTTCCAGGTTCACCATCACCAGTTACCCATGTACCCATCGCGCTTTTCGCTTGACCTACTGGTGACACAACTGCTGCAGTTCCGCATGCAAAAATCTCGGTGATCTCACCTGAGGCAACACCATCGCGCCAATCATCCACACTGAGCATGACCTCAGCTGTTTTGTAGCCTAAATCTTTAGCTACACTTAAAATTGAGTCGCGAGTGATTCCCGGCAACAAAGTTCCAGTGAGTTGTGGAGTAATTACTTGGGCATCAGCACCGCTGCCTTTAACAAAGTAAAGGTTCATGCCACCCATCTCTTCAATCCATTTACGCTCTTTGGCATCAATCCACACAACTTGATCGCAACCCTGTGCAGCTGCAGCTTTTTGTGCGATGAGTGATGCTGCGTAGTTACCACCACACTTAGCCTCACCAGTTCCACCTTGTGCTGCTCGTACGTACTCGGTTGAAATCCATACAGAAACAGCCTTTGATGGATCAAAGTAGGCACCTGCTGGTGTAGCAATCAACATATATAAAGCTTTATTTGATGGTCGGACGCCTAAGCCAACTTCGGTCGCAATCATGAACGGACGAATATAAAGCGCCTCACCAACTTTATGTGGAACCCATCCGCCATCGTGTTTGAGCAACGCATCAACGGTTTCAAGGAAAAGCGCCTCTGGCATCTCCGGCAAAGCTAAGCGGGCCGCTGATTTAGCAAAGCGCTTGGCGTTAGCGTCCGGGCGAAATAGAGCAATGCCACCATCTGGTTGGCGGTAAGCCTTCATTCCCTCAAAGATTTCCTGACCATAATGAAAGACCGCAGTTGCTGGATCAAGTGAGATTGGACCATAAGGTTTTAGTTCAGGTTCTCCCCAACCATCTTTTTCACTCCACTCGCACACGACCATGTGGTCGGTGTAGTACTTACCAAAACCACCTTCGGCAACAAGGGCATCACGCGTTGCTGCATCTTTGGCATGTGGATTGAGTGAGATTTTCATGGTCTTATAGCGCTGCGACTAGCGCATCTCCGACTTCTGTTGTGCTTCGCTTTTTATCTGCTCGTGTTAATAGATCCGATGCGACTGCGCGCTCAATATCGCGGGCTGCCTCGGCATAACCTAAGTGATCTAGCATCATGGCAACTGACATAACCGTGGCTGTTGGATCGGCAATATTTTTACCGGCAA
>WLKQ01000065.1 GCA_009701185.1 Actinomycetota bacterium
GGCGGAGCCGCTCAATCAAGCTCCGCTCAATCGCTAGTCGGAACTCCCTACCTGAAACTGGACTCGACTCGAGCTCTTTTGTCATTCCTTTTAAGTGATTCAAAGTAATCACCATCCGGCTTATAGGGCGACTCTTCTTTATTTTTATAGTTAGTGAAGTCAATTCACGCTTACTTTGCCCAAAAATGTTTGTACAAGTTGTTGCTTATCCTGTCTCAAATTTAGATGTTTTTATGGGGAATCCATGGGCAGATATGGGCAGTTTGATGGGCAGTTTTCTAACTACAAAAAATCTCAGGCTGAATTACTGATTTCTCAAGGGGTATTCACAGAATCACCTACTATTGTCGAGGGGTGATTGTCGACCAGAAGATATTGAAGGCTCTGGAATCTGAGTCCATTGAGATCCTAAGAGAAACTGCAGCAGCATTTCGCAAACCTGTGATGATGTACTCCATCGGAAAAGACTCTTCAGTTTTGCTCCACTTGGCCAAAAAAGCTTTTTATCCGGCTCCTATTCCATTCCCTTTATTGCATATTGATACAACCTGGAAATTCAAGGAGATGATCTCTTTTAGAGATGAGGTAGTCGCTGAGAACGGTGTAAAGCTCTTGGTTCATACAAATCAAGAAGGTGTGGCTGCGGGGGCAAGTCCATTCAAGACTGGAGTTTCTGAATACACCCGCATTATGAAAACTGTGGCATTGCGACAAGCACTCGATCAACACGCATTTGATGCCGCAATTGGAGGCTCAAGGCGCGATGAAGAAAAGAGCCGAGCTAAGGAGCGCATTTTTAGCGTTCGGGACGAGGGCCACAAATGGGATCCAAGAAATCAAAGACCAGAACTATGGCGTACTTACAACACACGTTTAGCTCCCGGTCAAACAATGCGAGTTTTTCCTTTGTCAGACTGGACCGAGATTGATATTTGGAGATACATCCTTCAAGAAAATATCGAAGTAAATCCTTTGTACTTTGCAAAAGAGCGTCCAACGGTCAAGCGAGGCGAACAGCTAATCATGGTTGATGATGATCGTTATCCACTTCTGCCTGGTGAAAATCCAGAAATGATTAAGGTCAGATTCAGAACACTAGGTTGCTATCCGCTTACAGCAGCGGTTGAATCAACAGCAACAAGTATTACCGAGATTGTTGAAGAGGTATTTTCAGTCAAACTTAGCGAAAGAGCTACGCGCTTAATCGATGGTGCAGCCGAAGATTCTATGGAGAAAAAGAAGACCGAGGGTTACTTCTAATGGAGCGATCAATAATCAGACTTCTTACTTGTGGCAGCGTTGATGATGGAAAAAGTACTTTAATTGGGCGCTTATTAGTTGAAACTGACAGTATTCCGCACGACACGATTGATTCAACACGAAATGTTCGACGCAGTGGTTCGACTATTGCTGTTGGAGAAATTGATTTTAGCTTGCTAACTGATGGATTAGAAGCCGAACGTGAGCAAGGAATTACTATCGATGTTGCATATCGTTCCATGTCCTTATTAGATGGCAAACGTTTAATCATTTCTGACGCACCTGGGCATGAGCAGTACACGCGAAATATGGCGGTTGCTGCTTCCAGAGCAGATATCGCACTCGTATTAGTAGATGCGACAAAGGGAGTTCGCACCCAGACCCTTCGTCACCTAACCATCTGCTCTTTGATGGGAATCAGCCGAGTTATCGTTGCCATCAATAAATTGGATGCGATGGAGTACAGCCAGCCTGTCTTTGAAGAGATTCGCGAAAATGTTCAAACTGCCTTAACCCGCATGCATCTTGATGATGTTTTGTTCATACCCTTAAGCGCGCTTGCTGGTGACAATGTTGTTCAGGGTTCGGAAAATATGGGCTGGTATGAGGGGCAAACCTTGCTCGAATCAATTCAGGATTGGCGACCGGTGGAAGCAATTGATGCATCTCCACGAATGAGGATCCAATTAATTTCTCGTGCAGAGAATTTCAGAGGTGTATCTGGAACCGTACACCGAGGTAGTTTTACTGTTGGTGATGAAGTGAAGATATTTCCTAGCAATCAGAGCGCCACTATTGCAAAAATTATTACCTATAAAGAAGAAATTCAGTATGCTCACGATTCAGATGCAGTCACTTTACTTTTAGAGCCCGAAGTGGATGCAACAAGAGGTGATTTGATCGCAGCCTCTAAAGAAGACCTACATCCTTCAGATAGATTTAATGCAGACATTGTTTGGCTTCATGAAGAGCCGCTAATTCGCAGTCGCTCATATCTCCTCATTTCAGGCTCAAGCCAAACACCGGCAACGGTGACCCGTATTCGCCATAAAATTGATGTCAATACTGGAAGTCAGAATTCAGCGACGAATTTGGGTGTGAACGAAATTGGTTCAGTTGAGATCGCAACTGATTCATCGTTAGCTCTATTGCCTTATCTTCAATCGCGTGAGTTTGGAAATTTTATTCTTATAGATCGAATGACCTTTAAGACTGTCGGCGCTGGAATGATTAGACACTCTTTGCGCAGGGGCGAAAATGTTGTTACGCAAAAGTACGAGGTGAATAAAGCTGAGCGAGCGGCACAAAAGAACCAGAGGGCGCGCGTAATTTGGTTAACTGGACTTTCTGGATCAGGAAAATCCACTATTGCAAATAGTGTTGAGAAACGAATCCATTCACTAGGAATGCATACGTATGTGCTGGATGGGGACAATCTGAGAATGGGATTAAACGCGGATCTCGGGTTTACACCTGGAGACCGTGCCGAGAATGTTCGTCGAATTTCTGAAGTTGCTAAAGTGTTAGTTGATGCCGGATTGATCGTTTTAGTTGCAGTCATTAGCCCCTTCGAAGCTGATCGGCAACGCGCAAGATCACTCTTTGAAGAAGGTGAATTCCTTGAGGTATTTGTTGATACTCCGGTCGACATTTGTGTTGATCGTGACCCTAAGGGGTTATATAAGAAAGCCAGCAAGGGAGAGATTCCAAATTTCACAGGAATAGGTCAAAACTACGAAACTCCAAAGAATCCAGATCTACATCTCAAGGGAGATGCTGATCTGGATGAGAATGTCAGCAAAATCATGAAAGAAATCAGATGAACTGGATCTTCTTTGCTATCGCCGGATCCATTGCTCAACTCATTGATGGCACTCTTGGAATGGGTTTTGGTTTAACAAGCTCGACCTTGCTTTTAACCCTAGGCGCTTCTGCCGCAGTGGCATCGGCAGCAGTTCATGCAGCTGAAATTGGAACAACTTTGGTTTCGGGTGCTTCGCACTGGCAAGCTGAAAATATTGATAAAGATGTCCTGATTCGATTGGCTATACCTGGCGGAATTGGCGCACTGCTGGGTGCAACATTTTTATCGTCGATAGACCTTTCAGCATCTAAGATTTTTATTTCAACACTTTTGTTATTTCTTGGCTTCCTCTTGCTCTATAGAAATTTATTTCAAACTCCAAACCCACAGATAGCTGAATCAGCTAGCAACCTACGTTTCCTAACATTTCTTGGATTTTCAGGTGGGTTTGTTGATGCGGCAGGTGGGGGCGGATGGGGCCCAGTTGTCACACCAACTTTGATGACCGCCACAAACATGACACCAAGGAAAATCATCGGAACTGTCAGTGCAGCCGAGTTTATAGTTGCAGTCTCGGCAAGCCTCGGCTTCTTACTCAATATTCATAAGTTGGATATTGATTGGGCGGTAGTGGGCGGATTGGCAATAGGTGGATCACTTATGGCCCCGATCGCAGCCCGCATAGTCTCCAAACTTCCGCGCAGGCAGTTAGCTCTTTTAGTAGGCGTTGCGGTCATCTTAATAAATGGATACAGAATTATTTCTGGTTAATACATTTTTTCAATATCTACGCCTTGATACTTCAGTTTTAATAGCACCTTGTCGTATGCCTTATCGAACGCAATAGGATCCGTTACATTTTTCTTCCATTCACCGTGAGACATTTTTTCTGAACGCATCTCAAAATTGAAGAATTCGCGCATCGGGAGATGATCAGAGATATTAAGAAAATTTAAAATCTTTAGGTACTGAGCTTTTCTGTCAGATGCAATCAACTCTTCTAATCTGATTTCTCAATGTTGTTTGTGAGGCAGTTGCGACAATGATTGATGGGAGACTAGAACTCGGTTACTCCACCATTTCAGGGCCTTTAAAGGATCACTCGGCCCCCATCGTTCTTTCGAGACTGAGTATGCGACATCTCGACCATCGCGAATCATATTAATAAACAGAGCATCGGGAAATAGTTGATATATCAAATGAGCCTGCATTGTGTTAACGGGGGTGGAATCGGCAAAGTAGCGTGCGGTGTCTTTCTTGAACTGGCAGGACGACAAGTCATAAAAGAGTTCTCTACTGGCAATAAGCAGATCTTTCTCGTAAGAGGAGCTAAACCGAAATGAAATCTCTGCCAACTGTTCTTCGGTGACACCTTGTACAAGACCCCGTGGCTTTCCCTTTTTACCTACCTCACTCCACCATGTACTTTTCAGAGAGGCAAGGAAAACCTCTTCTTTTCTATTTCCAAATCGATTATTGATACTGGCCGCAAGATTATTCTTTACACCTTTAAAATCTTCCTCAAGCCTCATTGACCTTCCAAAGTTAAGATCCACAAGACCATATCGAGAAGTTACATATTTAATCTCGCGAGGAAGGCTCGAATGTATTTCGGGATGACTCTTCAGGAGATTCACAATAATTGTCGTCCCACTACGACCCGAACCGCCAGCAAATAGCGGCGTAATGGCACAATGCATTCCAACACTGTAGTAGTGCTTTTTGAGAAAGGAGGGCTTATTCTTGCGATGTGCGACATTCAAAGGGAATTCACCGACTTGTCCCGATTTTTATTGGTGGCACGGGGCGTAGCGGTACGACAGTTTTAGGTGATCTACTCAATGAACATTCTTTGGTTCGAACAAGTAATCCAACTGAAATTAAATTCCTAGCTAACCGTGGTGGTTTTCTAGATGTTGTTTTTGGCTCTATGAGTTCACAAATTGAAAATCGAGAAAAGATTTCAATCCTTCATTATCGAACCATTCGTGAACGTGCCCAGAAAGACTTGTTACATAGAAGTCAACGTTTTGATGAGTTCAGTAACAAAATATGGGGGAAGTGGTGGGAGATCGATGGCCCAGCACCGCACGGTCCTGGACTTCATGTAGGGATCGAGAAGGAGGATCTGCATAGAATTCTGAGCGAATATTCAAATTCGATGAAAAAGAGACCGTTAAAGCACGCCACCAAATTTATGGAGTCATTTATTGCTTTGCAGAAAAACCATAAGGGAGAAAAATACTGGGCTGAAACAACACCCATGAATATCGCGTATTCACATCGACTAACCAAACTATTTCCCGCAGCAAAATTCATTGTGATTCGTCGAGACCCTAGAGATGTTATTGCCTCACTACTGACTAAAGACTGGGGACCCAATACTTCGCTGGAAGGTGTCGCATGGATAGAATCTAGGTTACGTGCAGACAATGAAGCACTTAGGGCTGTCGACCCAAATAAAGTAATGACAATTCACCTAGAAGATCTTGTTACTAATTCTCCTGAGGAGACTTATTTGAAAATTCTAGATTTTCTTGGATTACAAGATGAGTCAGCGATGCGAAAATTTCGTATCACTGAGATGACACCAGAAAATGCATCATTGGGACGTTGGAAAAATGAGATCAATACCCCAGAATTTAGTGAGGCGATTGAGAGCATGAATGTACGATTAAAGAAGGACAATATTTTTTGAGTGTTACTTTTCATAGAACTCTTTATGGGCAATTGTGTGGGCAAGCCAGACAAAGACGCAGGCCAGGGACTCCTTAACTAGATGTCCGGCTTATAGGGCGACTCTTAATTTTCAAATTAATTTGGTCATACACATGTTGTCTTCGCTTAGGACATAGTCGCCAAAGGCATCACAACTGTTATATCCCAGAGACTTATAGAGTTCACGTGCAGGTTTGAAAGCCTCATTCGTTCCTGTTTCAAGGCTCATTCGTTCAATTCCGCTACTTCTTGCAAAATCTTCTATTTGAGAAACCATTGCTTTTCCAATACCTGAATCTCTGAATTCAGCCAAGGTGTGCATAGATTTAAGCTCTGCATGATGTGCATCTAGTTTTCTAATGGCACCTACGCCGACAAGCTCTCCATAAATACGAGCACCGAACACTGTGATATCTGGCGAAAACAACTTGGAGGCATCTAGCGCATATACGTGCTCGATAGGGGTGGAGGAAGTGCAAAAAAGCCAGTGCGCTTGAAGTATCTGCGCTAGTTCATCAGTTAGTGACTTTTCAGTCGTGATAACAA
>WLKQ01000066.1 GCA_009701185.1 Actinomycetota bacterium
ACACGTCTTAAAAAAACTAGGTCAGTTAAATGACGAGGATTGGAAACTGCGCTTAACCAAAGATGATTGGACTGTACAAGAACTGGCCAACCACATCGTTCTTGCTGCTGGGGGATATGCACATCGAGTAAGTGGAATTGCAGTCTCAATCGGATTAGATCAAAAGATGGCGATTCCACTCTCAGATCTGCAGAAATACTGCGCTGCAGCCGATGAGATTTTAAGAGTTGAGTCCCACAAATCAGATCAGATCAACACCTATGTCCGCGACGGTAAAAATATAGAACGGTCACGTTCAACGATTTGTTCGCAATCTATTCACCATGCAACGGAGCACAGGGCCCAGATTTCTGACACGTTAAAGGTTCACGGAATTCGAGTGTTGGATTTAGATGAAATTGACTTATGGGCTTTTTCGGATTCATTTGGAGAGATTAACTCTCCGGAGTGATTCTTACGTGGACCGTACTGGGATCGAACCAGTGACCCCCACAATGTCAATGTGGTGCTCTACCGCTGAGCCAACGATCCTTGCTGTTGGGGAATCATACCCCACGATATTTGTGTATTAGCGGCCGAAGTCATCCTCGATACGCTCGATGTCATCTTCACCAAAGTAGGTACCAGTCTGCACTTCAACGAAAACAACGTCTTCGGTACCGATGTTTTCAATGCGATGCAGCTCACCGATTGCAATATCAACTGTTGCGCCAGCTTGTAGATCGCTGACTTCACCATTGATTGTTACGCGCGGAGAGCCAGAGACAATAAACCAGTGCTCTGCACGCTTTTGGTGACGTTGATATGACAAACGTTTGCCAGGTAAAACCCAGATGCACTTAACTTTATGAGAATCACTCTCTTGCAGAATTTCATAGCGCCCCCAAGGTCGCGTTGACTCGCTCATGGGTTATGCCTCTCTAGTGCTGTGATTTACTAATGGAGGTCGGAACGGGATTTGAACCCGTGTAGAGGGATTTGCAGTCCCTTGCCTCGCCTCTCGGCCATCCGACCAATTACATGGTGTCTTCTTACATCGTGCCTTCTCAGAGCGGACGACCGGGTTCGAACCGGCGACCTGAACCTTGGCAAGGTTCCGCGCTACCAACTGCGCTACGTCCGCGAGGAGGCAAAATCTATCGTAGGTAGGGCATAAGCGCCAAAGTGGGCGGTAAATGGATAGCGTTCTGCTGTGAACAGCGGTGAAGCCAACTTCTGGATGAATGGGCGTTTGGCCACCGATGTGATTGAGATTTCAGATGACCCGGCTTCATTAGATGATGGGGGATTTTGGGCAGTTTCAACAACATTTGAAGGCGCATTTACTGCCGCCAAGTTTGCCACCGTTGTGGAGTCAGAGTTTGAGGCACACCAATGGAAAGCGTTAGCGGGCAAGTGGGTCTCCTCGAAAAGTGAAGATGAATATGTCGCCTATGTTGAAAGTATTCAAGAGCAAATTGCGCAGGGATGGGTATATCAAGTCAATGCTTGTCGAGAGTTGCGACATGAGATCAATCCATCTGTAAATCTGCGTGGGTTGTTTTCTGAGATTCTCAAAAATAATCCTGCTCCGTGGGCTTCTTATCTGGAGATACCTGGTTTAAATATTGCATCGGCTTCACCTGAATTATTTTTATCGCGCTCAAAAAATCACGTACGTACGTCTCCGATTAAAGGAACGCAGTTGCCAGGCCAGACGCATTTTGGGGCAAAGGACATTGCAGAAAATGTGATGATCGTAGATTTAATGCGAAATGATTTGGGTGCTATTTGTAAAAGTGGTTCAGTATCAGTGCCGCGCCTTTTGTCTTCGGAGTCCCATCCAGGTTTGGTGCATCTAGTCTCAGATATTGAGGGCGAACTTGCGAATGATGTGAGTTGGAGTCAGATAATTTCAAAGCTTCATCCACCGGGATCAATTAGTGGTGCACCAAAGTCCTCGGCAATTTCAGTTATCCAGAAGCATGAAATTAAACGCGGACCATATTGCGGAGTTCTAGGTTGGGTGCAGGGCGATTCATGCGAATTATCTGTCGCAATACGAATCTTCTACAAGGATGACTCTCTGCGATTTGGCACTGGCGCTGGAATAACATGGTCGAGTGATCCTCATAGTGAATGGGAAGAAACCCAGTTGAAGGCACGACGTTTGATTTCAATTGCTGGGGGAGAGCTCGGATGAAGATTATTTTTAATGGTGAGTTAGTCGAAATTGAACAAGCACCATGTACGCAGACTGGCTGGTTAATTGGAGCGGGAGTTTTTGAAACTATCCGTACTGTTGGCTCTCAACCTTATGCACTCGATCTTCATTTACAACGCGGATATAAAAGTTCTATTTCTCTTTTGATTCCGATGCCCGATGTGGAGCTAGTTAAAGAGTCCATGTCAACCTTGCTTGCAAGTGAAGCTCATGAAAATGGTCTATTGAGAATTTCATTTGATCAGAGCGGTCAATGGGCCGCAGTCCATCTGCCGTATCAACCGATTTCTACCTCGGCCAATCTCGGCATACATCCAGAGGCCCTTGTATCTGATGGGGAAACTCTGAAGCGATATCCCTATGAGCATCGCTTATCGATCTTAGAAGAGGCGCGTTTATTGGGCTTTGATGAAACGATTGTCTGTAACACAGAGGGAAAAATCTGTGAAGGCGCAGTCTCTAACATCATTGTGTGTATCGATGGACAATGGATAACCCCGCCAACCAGTGATGGCGTTCTGCCAGGAATCATGCGGCAACTGGTCCTTGCCCACTGTGATGTGCAGGTTAAATCAATACCTCTATCTAGGATCGATGATGTCACATGCGCGATATTGCTCAGCAGTCTTCGAATTGCACAAGAAGTGCAAGCCATTGCTGGCCGTCCATTGCAGCCATCACATGTCTTCGTCGATGAAATAAAGGCGATGGTGCAACTTCATTCGGTAGGCTAGGCACATGTCCACGATCACTATCACTGTAGATGGCACAGCTGCATCGATTGAAAGCGATGTGCGCCCGACCCAAATCTTCGCCGAGCAAAAAGATATTGTCGTTGCGCGCATCAATGGCAGCTTAAGAGATCTTTGGACAGAGCTTGCCGATGGAGATGTTGTAGAAGGCGTTTCGATTTCATCCCCAGATGGCTTAGCAGTCTTGCGCCACTCAACTGCGCACGTGATGGCCCAAGCAGTGCAAGAGGTATATGCCAATACTCGCCTTGGTATCGGCCCACCGATCAAAGATGGTTTTTATTATGACTTCGATCCAACGAACACTTTCAATCCAGATGATCTTGTAAAGATTGAAAGTGCGATGCGCAAGATTGTTAAAGAAGGTCAGCGCTTTCGCCGTCGAGTGATAACTGAGGCCGATGCGCTGAAGGAACTTGCCCACGAACCATATAAATGTGAGCTCATTGGAATCAAAGGTCCCGCAGGTGAAGAGGCCAGCGTTGAAGTCGGCGGCGCAGAGTTAACTATTTATGACAACTTAGGTCGAGATGGAAATCCAGTATGGAGCGACTTATGTCGCGGTCCGCACTTGCCATCGACAAAACATATTCCCGCCTTTAAGTTGATGCGAACTGCCGCTGCTTATTGGCGCGGCTCTGAGAAGAATCCGATGCTCCAGCGCATTTATGGAACTGCCTGGCCATCACAAGATGAGCTCAATGGTTACTTAGAACTTTTAGCCGAAGCTGAAAAGCGCGATCATCGACGCTTAGGTACCGAGCTTGATCTTTTCTCATTTCCAGAAGAGATTGGCTCTGGTTTAGCGGTCTTTCATCCCAAGGGTGGAATCGTTCGTCGTGCGATGGAGGACTACTCTCGCAAACGCCATGAAGATGAGGGATATGAGTTTGTTTATTCTCCGCATTTAACTAAGGCTGCACTCTTTGAAACCTCTGGCCACTTGCAGTGGTACTCAGAAGGTATGTATCCACCGATGATTTTGGATGAAGAACTTCATGCCGATGGCACTATCAAACGTGCAGGGCAGCAGTACTACATGAAGCCGATGAACTGCCCATTCCACAATCTTATTTATCGCTCACGTGGACGTTCTTATCGCGAACTTCCATTGCGTTTATTTGAATTTGGCACTGTCTATCGTTATGAAAAATCAGGTGTCCTGCACGGCATCACCCGTGCACGTGGATTTACCCAAGATGATGCACATATTTACTGCACAAAAGAGCAGATGGTTGGCGAGTTAGATTCCTTATTAACTTTCGTCTTGAATCTTTTGCGTGATTATGGATTGAATGATTTTTACTTAGAACTTTCAACTCGTAACCCCGAGAAATCTGTCGGCGAAGATAGCGACTGGGCCGAGGCGACCGAGGCTTTGCGTCAAGCTGCAACTGCACAAAATCTTGAATTGGTTTTAGATGAAGGTGGCGCAGCTTTTTACGGACCTAAAATCTCCGTTCAAGCTAAAGATGCGATTGGTCGGACCTGGCAGATGTCTACAATTCAGGTTGACTTCCAACTGCCGCAACGTTTTGAACTTGAATTCGCTGCTGCCGATGGATCTCGTCAACAACCAGTCATGATTCACCGCGCACTCTTTGGATCTATTGAGCGCTTCTTTGGTGTACTTACTGAACACTATGCAGGCGCATTTCCACCATGGCTTGCACCCGTGCAAGCAATTGGAATCCCGGTTGCTGAAGCATTCGCAGATTACTTGGCCGATGTCATTAAGCAGATGCGCACGGCAGGTATTCGCGCCGAACTAGATGGCTCAGATGATCGCATGCAGAAAAAGGTGCGCAATGCCCAACTTCAAAAGATTCCATTTATGGTGATCGCAGGTGAAGAAGATCAAGCCGCTGGCGCAGTCTCATTCCGCTACCGCAATGGTGATCAGAAGAACGGTATTCCTATTTCCGAAGCAATCGCCGAGATTAAAAAGATAGTCGCCGAACGTACGCAGGTGTGATGTATGAGTATTGACGGTGTTGGAATGCCAGATAGCTGGCAACGGCTCTGGGCACCGCATCGACTTGATTATCTGCGTGGTGAAAATCGACCTCTAGAAGGAAATGACAGTCAGTGCCCATTTTGTCGAATCCCATCGTTAGACGATGTGAATGGCTTAATTGTTTTTCGCGGCACCCATTCATTCGTCGTAATGAATCTATATCCATATAACCCTGGCCATCTATTAATTTGCGCTTATCGTCATGTACCAGATTTAACTGATTTGAGCGTTGATGAACGAAGTGAAATCATCGAACTCACTGCACACGCTATGACAACGATTAGAAAAGTATCTTCGCCGCAAGGATTTAATTTAGGCATGAATCAAGGTGCAATTTCTGGCGCAGGTGTTGCAGAGCATATTCACCAGCATGTAGTACCTCGTTGGGGTGGCGATGCAAACTTCATGCCGATTATCGGAAAAACAAAAGTGTTGCCTCAGCTTTTATCTCAAACACGAGAAGAGATTGCTGCCGCGTGGTAATTAAATAAGTTGCGCTAAATATTTTTGCACGACGTCAAGACCAACGCCTTTTTCAATCCACAAAGGAATCGCTGGAAAAAGTAAACCTGCAGCAAATGATCCATCGCCCATGGAGTGCATAATCTCTAGGTACTCATCACGAAACTCTTGCACCAAGGTCTCATGTTCTGGTTCGCATGCGCTATCGGTAGCAGGAACCGTGCTGTAATCGATGATACGCATCGTCTCTAAAGAGATAAGGGCACAGGGCAGACCGGCTTCATCGTGGAGAACTAAATA
>WLKQ01000067.1 GCA_009701185.1 Actinomycetota bacterium
CAACTGAACCACTGAGCAAGCATTCACCAACTGCCAAGAACATGACCCAGCGGCCTTTGATGCTGCATACAGCTGGAGTCATTGAGGTGACTACAGGCTCAATTGTGAAGCCCAGCACTGGTGTTTTAGATGAGGCGCTGAAATAGGCGCTCCAGTTATTGCCACCAGTCTTTGACCATTCACTCTTTGAATATGTCTTTGACCAACCACCGAAACTTGAACTCTGCGCAAACTTTGTTGCAAGTGGACCATTTGTCATCGATGTAGCCCCCGGCACAATCTTTGGATACATCGCTGGATCAACATATGGCGTGGTGCACTTATAGGCGTTCTTGCTAATCGTTAGTCCCGTAGATGCGGCATTGCCAGCATCAACGGTGCGATTCCAACATGTGGTGTTTGCACTACCACCGCTGAGAACAAGTGGAGCTTTAATTTTGCTAAGGCCCGCTGGACCTGTTGTTGAAATGTAGCGCCACTTATCTGCAGAGTTACATCCATATGCATTACATGACTGCACATTAATGACATACATCGTGCTTGGCTTCAAACCAGTAATAGATGCAGTCGTCTTTCCAACAATGCCATCGAATACAACTGCCCCTGGATCTGAATTTGCAAGTGACTCCCAAACAGTTAAACGGTAACCGTATAAAGGTGCTCCACCATCATTAGTATCTGGCACCCACGCAATATCCATAGCGGTATCACTGACAATGTTAGCCATTGGTTGCTGTGGTGCATAAGGAATCGATGCATACTTAATCGCATTAGATGCTGCAGATACTGGCCCATTTCCCGCTGCAGTATTTACAGCGATAGTAAATGTATAAGACTTCACATACCCCAATTGGCTTACTGGATAAACACACTTACTAGCCGTTGGATTTTTTACTACACACGTGAAAGCACCAGGGTTCGATGTAACTGTGTAGCCGGTGATCTTTGAAGTATCTGCCGGTAATGTCCATCCCACCATGTAACCAAGATCAACGCGCACATATGCACTGGCACCACTAACAACTCGCAGCTCGGCAGCCTGTGCAGGTGCAAAACCCACTACAGATGCGATTAATGCAAGAACGGCAGTGAGGCGAATCTTCATAGTGATACTCCTTGATTGGGGGTAGTTAATTGTAAAACCAACCCCTGCAATAGCCAGGTACATCGGGACTGTTTTACTCAACCAGTCTCAGCCGTACTGTCTTTGCCGGACTATCTATTCCTTAACTTGCTAACAATCCACTTCGCTAAACCAATAACAACCAGCACAAATCCAACCGGCATAGTCAGCATCATGAACCAGATATAGGTACCTGTGCCACCGCCTTCATCCCACATAGATCCACCTTGAAAAATCGATGTGACAAAGGCAAGAATCAGTGGCGATACTGCAAAAATCAGGCCGGCTCTAATAAATGGAAAGCGCTTCATCTCTTAAGTTTAATTCAATGTACTGAGCGCAGCAATGGCGCTGTCATACCCTTTATCTTCAAAGCTGCCAGGCAAACCAGATCGCTCTTGTGCCTGCTCAAGTGTGTCGCACATAAGTACGCCAAAACCAATTGGTTTAGATCGACTCAATGAGACCTGCATGATGCCTGCAGTAACACCTTGGCAGACGTAATCAAAATGCGGAGTCTGTCCACGAAGAATGAGGCCAACAACTACTGCAGCATCGAAACCTGCATCAAGTGCAAACTGGGCAGCAAGTGGCAGTTCAAATGAGCCAGATACTCGGCGTACTTCAATGGATGAAACACCTGATTGCTCAAAGCCTCTGACTGCACCGTCAATAAGTGCTTGGCAGATTTCAGGATGCCACGATGCGCTGATGACGGCGACCTTAAGATCTGGAAACTTCTTAGGCTCTAACTCTGGTGCATGTCCGGCCATTTAAATTTCCCCTAACGTATGACTTAATAAATCACGCTTGCTCTCTAAATAACCTCTGTTAAATTCATTTGCTTGAATTTGAAGCGTGCGCCCCGTGTAACTGATTCCAGATCCGGCGAAGATTGCTAACTTATCTGGATTATTTGTCAGCAGCTCCACATCTGTAATGCCTAGCGCCTTAATGATTTCAAGGCCATCGCTATAGGATCTTTCATCAACGCCATGTCCTAACGAAATATTTGCCTCCAGCGTATTTAGCCCACTATCTTGCAATGCGTACGCTCTAATCTTCTGACTCAATCCAATTCCTCGGCCCTCGTGATCGCGCAGATAGATAATGACTCCAGCACCGCGTGATTCAATCTCACGCATTGCCTGCATCAGTTGTGGTCCACAGTCACAGCGCAGCGAACCAAAGGCATCACCCGTTAAACATTCAGAGTGAATTCTGGCCACTACGCAGCCATTATTTAAATCTCCCAGTGCCACGATGGCATGTTCTGCACCGTTGCGTGAAGTAAATGTCGCAATTCGCCACTGGTGTTCACCGATGGGCAGTTTCGCCCATTTGAAATCAACTCGTGTGCTGGGCTCTCTTTTCTTACTATGGGCCTTAATCTCTTCGATGCTGATTTTCTTAATCGAATTCTTAGCGGCAAACTCCTCTAACTTCTGCCCACGCATCATCGATCCATCATCGTTCACTAACTCAGAGATAACTGCCGTTGGGTATGAATCTGTTAATTCGCACAAGGCAATACCGGCTTCGGTATGTCCGGCTCTTTCATGCACGCCGCCATTAACAGCGACCAGTGGAAAAATATGTCCAGGGCGTAAAAACTCTGAGGCCTTTGCATCTGGATTAGCTAAGGCGCGAAGCGTGTTTGCACGCTCTTCGGCACTAATTCCTGTTGTTCGCCCCTCAATGACATCTACTGAAACTGTAAATGCCGTTTCATGACTATCTTCATTGCGCGCAACCATCATCGGTAATTTCAAGCGCTTGGCAATCTCGCCGGTAGTAACTCCACAAATAACACCAGATGTATGGCGCACCATAAAACCAATTTTCTCAGTCGTTGCCATCTGTGCAAGCAGAATTAAATCGCCTTCGTTCTCGCGATCTGAATCATCGGTAACAATCAGAAATTTTCCACTCTTGAAATCCTCTAGCGCAGCTGTGAAATCACTCATGGTTTGTCCCCTTTAATAAGTAATCTCTCGACATACTTTGCAAGAACATCGACTTCAACATTGACTAAATCCCCTGGCTGCTTGCCCGACAAGTTAGTGCGCTCTAGCGTTTCGGGAATCAACCACACCGTCACTACATCGCTCTCATCATTGATCTGTCCAACGGTCAGTGAAACCCCATCAAGGCAGATTGAGCCTTGATTGACAATATATTTACTCAACTTTGCCGGCACTTTAATATCTAACTGGGCCCACTTATCCCCCGGTGCTAATTCGATAACAGTGGCAACTCCATCGACGTGACCTTGAACCATATGTCCACCCATGCGCGCATTGAGCTGAGCGGCAAGCTCTAGGTTTACTGAACTGCCAACACTTATTTGCGCCAGTGAAGTCAGCGACAAGGTTTGAATCATGACATCGGCCGTGAACTCTGTGCCAGTCACTGATGTTGCAGTCAGGCACACTCCATTAACGGCAACTGAATCCCCCAGTTTTATCTCTGCAATCAGTGCCGGGGCGTTGATTGTAAACACGGCCGAATCTGCGCCGTTAGTAATTGCGCTAACAGTGCCGAGCTCAGAGATAAGTCCAGTAAACATCACTCACAGTTCCTAATTCTGTATACCGATTTAACATCTCCACCTAGAACGTCGGTGCTGATGTGATCCATTCGCATCTGATCGGTAATGGTTGTTGGGTAATCAAAGGCAAAGAAGTCTTTGCCAGTTCCCAGCAGCGTTGGTGCTTGATACATGATTAACTCATCGAGCAAACAGCCATCCAACATCGCACTACCCAGAGTTGGCCCAGCTTCGACAAAGACATGGTTAACACCCAATTCATTGAGCTTTTCAACCAGGACATCTAAATCCTTAGTTTTAACAACAACTGTTTGCGCAGCATCATCAAAGATCTGTGCATCTTTTGGCAGCTCTTGTTCACCACAAACAACACGAATCGGATTATGTGTAAATCCAACAAAATCACCACGTGGAATTAAATGTGGGTTATCTGCGATCACAGTATTGGTACCCACCAGAATTGCATCTGCGTGGCGACGCAAAACCTGCACATCTGCGCGCGAGGTTTCATTGGTGATCCACTTCGATGTTCCATCAGCAGCTGCAACTTTGCCATCAAGAGTTGCCGCAACTTTCCACGTAAAGAATGGTCGGTTCTTGCGAATCTTCATCAACCACGCACGGTTTGAAAACGCCGCCTCAGTTTCGAGTACCCCTGCAACAACCGTGACACCCGCAACACGCAATGTCTGCGCTCCCCCAGCGGCTAGCGCATTTGGATCTGAAACAGCATAAACAACGGTAGTAATTCCGGCATCAATAATCACTTGCACGCATGGACCAGTTGCTCCCATGTGATTGCACGGCTCAAGGGTGACAACCATCGTCGCCCCTTGTGCGTTGGAACCCGCATTAGCTATCGCCACTACCTCTGCATGATCCTTACTGGTCATGCGATTGTGGAAGCCTTCTCCAACAATATTTCCGCGCGCATCAATAATCACGGCTCCAACAATTGGATTCGGTGCGCACTTACCTAAAGCTTTTTCGGACAGGGCAATGGCACGTTGCATAGCAACTGTGTAATCCATATCTACCCCCACTCAACATACGAGTTTCCGGGGTGGGTGCATGCGCGCACAAAAAGGGTAGGTCAATGCCTACCTTTTGTTGGTTCCTCTCATCCGGACTTTAACCGTCGGTCTCAGAGTTTCACTGAGTCAACCGATACCTGGTGGGCATCGGGTCGCGGACTATAACCGCCGGTTCGAAATTACATCGACCCCGGAAACAACGTCGAAATTCTAGTGGGTGACCCGAGATCTCGCCATTGCACCTATCTACTGTGCTGGCTTGCCTCGCCAGCTACTCCACGCCCCCGTTGACCACAGCGCCCACACCACCAACAACGGTTGGAAGAACAGGCGCACAAATCGAGCTTTATCACTATCTAAACCAAAAGCATCAACGTGATTTACGTACTGAGAGATATTGCCTGGAAAGACTGCCACAAAGAAAGCTGCCACTACCCAACCCACGTGCACTCGATATCGCCACAAAAAGATTAGAGATAAACCTAAAACAATCTCAACAACTCCCGATGCCAGAACCACAAAATCTGCAATTGATTTCAGGATGGTTGGAACTTGTGCCTGAAACTCAGCTCGCTTTGTAGTCAGATGAGTAATACCTGCATCGGCAAGGGCCATGCCCAGAGCCACTTGTGGGATACGTCGAAGTAAGTGCATCAGTAAGACGGGCGTCTATTTAAGAACTACTTAGTTGTTCTTTACATACTCGGCAGCGTGCGGAAACCCATTAGCTGCAAGCTTCTCAGCCATATCTTCCTTCACGGCCTTAACAACTTTGTGTGTTCCATTGCAGTTCTTCTCTGGATCTGTGGAATAACCGCATGTACAAGCGCTCATGGTATTTCTCATTTCTTAACTCGGAGGTCGAAAGCGTATAGGACCATATACATTTAGGCGCTTTGAGCCTCGGGATTACCGAGTGAATTAATCGCACCCTTCCACCCCTACACCGCTGCAATTGGCAGGCAGATGATTGAGTTCGGGATCTTGGAGAGGGA
>WLKQ01000068.1 GCA_009701185.1 Actinomycetota bacterium
ACTAGATAGGTCTTTTCTTCACCTTTGATCACACGAACTTCTATCGCTTCGATAAGAGCTGCTCCGTGATGAGGATAAACAACGGTTTCGCCGACCTTAAATGTCATGTGTTGCCCTTCGCTAGAGGGTCAATTGTACCAGCCATTTCTGGTCGAGTCACCTGGCCCCTTTTGGCGTAAAACCAGCGTATTAAACTGCTAATTTCATATGAGAGAATAACGGCCATGCGCCGCGTATTCATTGCACTTATTACTTCAGCACTCGCATTGACATTAACTGCTTGTGGTGCTGGTTTAAATGCATCAACCCGTCAGGTCAAGCAAGTTACCGATGGTGTTGAAGGTGCAATCACTAAAGGCGATAACAAAATCAAAATCCGCAATCTACTTGTAGTTGCAACCGCTGAAGGGGCTGGAGTTTTAGTAGGAACAATCATTAATGACAATCCTGCAGATGATGCACTTCTTGGCGTAGCTATCAATGGGCAAGTTGCAACAGTTACTGGGACAAACTCAGTTAGTTTGAATACGCCGATTATTTTCGAAGGTCCATCCGCTAATGCTAAGGCTGTTGTTCCAGCTCTTGCCGCAACAGCTGGTTCGCAAGTATCAGTAACTTTATTCTTCGCACATGCAGGCGGCATTACAGTTCAAGCAATTATTCGAGATCCGGTCGATATTTACGCAGGAATTACTGCTTAATTACTTCTTACCTTGATTTGCAACTGCAGTAATCGCTTCCTTAGCGGCTTCAGCATCTAGGTACTCTCCACCTTTTACTACTGGGCTTAAGTCCGCATTGAGTTTGTAATACAGCGGGATTCCAGTTGGGATATTTAATCCAGCGATATCGGCATCACTAATTCCATCTAGGTGTTTAACCAGTGCACGCAAGGAATTTCCATGTGCTGTAACAAGTACGCGTTTGCCCTTTTTTAGATCAGGCACGATCGATTCATGCCAATAAGGCAACATACGTTCGATGACATCTTTTAGGCACTCAGTTTTTGGTGCTGTGATATCGGCATAGCGAGCATCGCTGCTCTGAGAGAACTCGTCGTTGTCATCGATCGGTGGTGGTGGAACATCAAAGGAGCGGCGCCACAAAGCGAACTGTTCTTCACCGTATTGGGCCAAAGTTTGAGCCTTATCTTTTCCCTGCAGCGCTCCATAGTGACGCTCATTTAAGCGCCAGCTGCGCTGAACCGGAATCCAATGGCGATCACATGCATCTAAAGCCAACTGCGATGTATGAATTGCTCGGCGAAGAAGTGACGTGTGAAGCAAATCTGGCAATAAATTGCGCTCAGCTAGCAACGTACCACCACGACGAGCCTCATCTTCACCCTTTGCAGACAGGGCAACATCGACCCAACCAGTGAAAAGGTTTTTAGCATTCCACTGAGATTCTCCGTGGCGCAACAGGATTAGTTCATAAGAGCTCATGCGCACATCCTAAACCAAATGTTTGAAAGCCTCTAAATTGGCTAAAGACTCACCGCGTGAAGTCCGCCAAGCCCATTCACGGCGGATTGCATTGGCAAAACCAAGTTCAAGCAGCGGATTAAATGATGAATCAGAGATTTGAAGTACTGAGCCAATCAAACGATCAATTTCGCGGTCTGTGACGGCAAAAAGCGGTAAGCGACCAACAAGGAAAATATCTCCAAGTTCATTAGTTGCAAAGGCAATTCCATACAACGATGCATTCTTTGCAAGGCACCAAGCGTGAACTTCAGCTGCATTATCATCGGGCTTGCGGATCACAAATGCATTGATGCTTAGGGAATGATCCCCAACAATTAGCGCACAGTGTGTTTGAAGTTTTTTTTCACCTGGCAGGGTAATTAAAAAAGTATCGCTATCTCTTTTTTCGAACTCAAGATCATGCGAATCCAAAAACTCTTCGATCGTAATTCGTGGATCAATGGCTGCCATTATTGACTAGATATCTTTCGCACTCGCAGCGCCTCGGTAATCACTTGATCATAAATATCGAGAGTTCCACGTGCAGTTGCATCCCAACCAAAGTGTGAAGCATGTTCGACTGCACCAACTGCAAGAAGTACGCGACGTTGTGGCTCTTGCAGTAAACGTGCAAGAACGGATGACCAGGCTTTTGGATCATGTCCATCAACTAAAACACCTGAGATTCCATCAGCTACTGCGGTGCGCAAGCCTCCGACCGCCGTTGCAATAACCGGTGTTCCGCAGGCCTGGGCCTCTAATGCAACTAAACCAAAGGATTCGGAATAACTTGGCACGCATACTAAATCTGCGGCGCGATACCACTGTGGTAATTCAGTCCGCGGTACTGGAGGAGCGAAACGAACTACATCGTCAATTCCTAGCCATGTACTTAACTCTTGCAGCCGTTCAACTTCGGCAGTATTTGCACCCGAAGCTCCACCGACAATATTGACAATAAGTTTTCCGCGCAGCAACGGTGAGTGCTTTACTAACTCGGAGGTAGCGCGAATCAATACTTCTGGACCTTTATGTGGCTGAATGCGCCCTACAAAAGTAACAACCAAAGCATCCTGCGGAGTTCCAATCACATCGCGCGCAGCTTTACGGCCCTGTCCTGGAGTAAATGTATACAGATCAACACCTGGTGTGACTACATGCACGATGTCTGGGCAAGCCTCATACAAAGAAACCAAGCTGGCCGCTTCAGAGTCAGTGTTAGCAATCAGCGCTTGAGCTGCGGCTGCAATTTGTGTCTCTCCTTGAACACGAACCATTGGCTCTGGAGTTTCACCTTCAGCCAAATTTAAATTCTTTACCCGTGCCATGGTGTGCATTGTGTGTACTAATGGAATTCCAAGCTCGGCAGCGGCAGGCATCGCAACTTTTCCAGAGATCCAATAGTGCGAGTGAATCGCATCGTAATTTTCTTGCTTGATTAACTTTAAGAATTCTCGTGATAGACCCATGATGTGCGCCGGTAACTGCTCTTTAGTTAAATGCCCATGGCCACAATCAAAGTAGCGAACTCGTACACCTTTTGAAATCTCAACTATGTCTTGCTGATCGCTTTCAGTGCGACGTGTGAAAATATCTACCTCAACACCCATGCCAGCCATACGCTGGGCTGATTCAAGGACATAGATGTTCATCCCACCAGCATCGCCAATTCCAGGCTGATCTAGTGGAGATGTATGCACCATTACGGTAGCTATGCGCCCGTTCATGGCACAAGGGTACGACTAGTTAGAAAGTTGCGCGAATGGAGCCGACTACGTGACCGCCCCCGTAGACCTTTTCTAACTCAATATCGGCGTCAACGCCTAATAACTTCAATCCAGCAACTGTTATTGCCTCGCGTGGACGCAAACCACCATCGTTTACTTTGAAAGCAAAAGTGCGACCATCGGGCACCGAGGCAACCATGATTGATTCTGCGCCACTTTTCATAAATACACCCGGATAATTTTTCATAATTTTTGTAGACATGCGACTAGGTCCAGCAACCATCTCTGGGAAATCTCTGCACGCTTGGGCTACACGTTGATGTACAGGATCTGCTGAAATTGTTAGCGCTCTAATTGCTCGTGCTAAACCTAATAAAGAGATCAGAAATAGCGGTGCGCCACAACCATCGACAGCTATATGGGTAATTTTCTCACCCGACAACATTTCTAACTCATTCTTGAAAGCTATCTGCAACGGATGTTCTGGATCTAAGTAATTTTCAATGGGCCAACCATTTGTTGCACAGCCCAACAACATTCCAGAGTGCTTACCGCTGCAGTTCATCGCTAATCGTGTTGCTACTGGATTTGCAAGGGCGGCAGCTTCATCTAGTGGCCGACCTTTAACATTCTGCAATGCAGTCTCATCTAAACCTGCCAACGCTAAAATCTCTAGTGCGCCTTTTTGATGCATCTCTAAACCTGAATGCGATGCGCATGTAAGTGCTAACAAGCGCGGCTCCAAATCAACTCCACTGCGCGCCATAGCCGAAGCCAAAATAGATTTATATGAAGAGCGTGGATAAATAAGTTGAGTGGGATCACCTTTATGCATCATGATTGAGCCGTCACTGTTGAGGGCTACAAAGTGGCCTACATGAATCGACTCAACAACTTCATTTCTAACAACTTCTGCAAGGGTTTCTCCAATAAGCAGCGTCATTGATTATTCGCTCTGGCGTTCAAGCGATGACCAAATATGAGCTTGTAACTCTTTACCTTCGGCGGCCATGTCATAAGCAAAAAATAGTTCACCGGCAACAAGTCCATATAAGCGAACTCCAGCAGTAACAATCTTGGCACTTGGCGCTGAGTAGCCCTGATCCAAAACTAATTGAATCTTTGGACCATCAAACTGTCCGACCCAGCCCTCAGAGATTCCAGTGTTGTGCGAAAGAACTACCTCTAAAACATTGTTGGGCTTTGCGCGCCAAAAGCCAGCCTCTGATGCACCCGGGCGAACAATCTCTCCCTCTGCATCTAAAATCCATGAACGAGAAAAATAATTTAAAAATGGACGACCATCGTGATTAAAGACGACTTCATGCGCGTACTCAAAAGGCTCTATACCGGGATACTCACCACGACCCTTACCGCGCCATGTTCCAACTAACCACGCTAATGGATTTAAATCGGCGTGCAGACCTTCGGGAATTGTAAATACCATCTATGGGCGTCCTCTAAATTTTGGTGAACGTCTCGCCTGAGATTGGCGACCACGGAATGCATAAAAGATGAGAGCGATACCTAATGCGATGGCGGCTAGGCCAATGATTATTGATGTAAGTAGCTCCACATGCCAAGCCTACCTTGACTAAACAATCACTTCCTGCGAAGCGGGCACACCTTCGATACTTAATGTTGCCTCAACTGGCGTATTCCGCTTCACAATAGCTAGCGCGATTGTGCCAAGTTCGTGATGGCGGGCAACGGTGCCGATAAATCCAACAACTACCCCATCATTTTCCACTTTTGTACCTTGTGCTGGAAACGCAACATCACTGCCATCAAGGTGCAACATCACCAAACGCCGCGGTGGATTACCTAAGTTGAAAACCTTCGCGACAGTCTCTTGGCCCCGGTAACAGCCTTTATTCATGTGTACAGACTTATTTAATACTCCGATTTCATTGGGAATCGATTTGTGATCAGTCTCAAAACCAATGCGGGGGCGCCCTGCAGCAACGCGCTCGGCATCGAGTGCCCATGTACCAATTTGTGTTGCTACTGAATTAAATCCAGCGCTTATATCGGCCAGTTCGGCTCGTGCAACTAAAGCAAATGGACCACCTATGTCAGTTGAAACTCCAGGTGCGCGCAAAACTGCGAATTCATTACTGGCGTCTCGAACGTCAACCTTCAACATAAATTTCATCTTTGTTAAATATGCAAGAAGTGTTTCGGAATAACCAGGATCTAAAACCAACCACGTTATTGCACCATCATCGACTAAATTAAATTGATACTCAATGTGGCCCTGGGGATCCAAAATCATTCCGGATGTCCACACACCTGCGCTCAAATCATTGAGGAATTGAGTGGTCAAATCATGGAGCCATTTCAAACGATCGTCGCCACTAACTGCAATAACGCTCAAGTGTGAAAGGTCGGCCCACGCAGTGCCAGCTTCTA
>WLKQ01000069.1 GCA_009701185.1 Actinomycetota bacterium
AAGGATGCCATCCATTAATGAGACCCATGAGAGAACTTCTTGCAAAGAGACAATCTTCATCGCACCTGTTGTAGTGGGGTCAAAATAAATTGGAACTCCAGCGGCCTTAATCTTTTTAACCATGGCCAATACAGCATCACGACTACGAAAATCCAAGAGTGCATAACCGCTGAGATAAGCACCATCGAAATCATCTAGCGGTGGAAGATCGCCAACTTCAAGATCAGCATTTGCGCCGTTATCGGGAAACATGGTGCGCTCTCCATTGGCATCAACCAAGATAACAACAACGCCAGTTGGTCGGCCTGAACGCATTAAATTTAAGTGTTCAACGCCGTATTTATCTAAGTCAGAGATAAGGGCAAAACCAACAGGATCGTTTCCAACACGTGCAACTAATTGGGCACGTGTGTTTGTACGCGTGATCCATGTAGAAACATTTGCGGCTTGTCCACCCGGGTGAGTTGAGATGCGACTGGCCGTGTCATTGCCGTAATTAATACTCTCTTTTAACTGGGCAATAACATCAAGGGCTAAGTCGCCAATACATAATATTTTTTTCACTGCAATGCCACCGCAATATCTGCAGCTAAAGCACAGTTAGATTTAATGATTTCAGTATTGATATCGAGTGATTCACCCTCTGATGCAGTATGGAAATGTTCGAGTAGGAAGGGAGTAACAGCCTTGCCATCTATCCCATTAAGTGCTGCATTTGCTAAACCGGTCGCAAGAAATTCATCGTGGCGAACTTTATCCATCTCTTTTTCAACTGGATTGGCAACAATAAGAGATCTGAATTGCGTTCCAATTGCAGTTCGGGCTTGAACAATTTCGGCAATCTCGTCAGCACTATCTACTCGATGCTCAAGGGCATAACCTGAATCAGTTAAGTAGAAACCGGGAAAACGGTTGGTTTTATATCCAACTAGACCAATAGCTAACGTTTCAAGACGCTCAAGTGTTGCGTGAACATCCAAAATTGATTTTACTCCCGCGCAAATTACTGTCATATCTACTTGAGAAAGTGCGGTTAGATCGGCAGATTCATCAAATGACTCATTGGCACCGCGATGAACACCACCCAAGCCGCCTGTTGCAAAAACTCTGATGCCAGACATTGCCGCAATATGGGCAGTAGCTGCAACGGTAGTTGCTGCGCTCTTTCCCTGAGCAACGATGATTGCTAAATCTCGAATCGAGGCCTTAGAAATATCATCGCGGTTAGCGATAGCTTCAAGTTCATGAGCCTCTAGGCCAATATGAATGACGCCATCTAAGAGTGCAATAGTTGCAGGTATCGACCCACGATCTCTAATAATTCGCTCGCACTCAATGGCTACAGCTAAGTTTGAAGGACGTGGCAAGCCGTGACTGATAATCGTTGATTCCAGTGCAACTATCGGCATTGAAGCAGCGATTGCAGCCGAAACTTCGGCCGAATATTTAATTGCGCTCTTCATATGTACAACCTTAGCGGATGTAATGAGAAGATACGGACGTGCATTTATCGCAGATAACGCCATCGATCTTTTCATCCTTGGGGCTAACCAGCGTTACTGACGTGCTGGAATGTGGCCCCAGCCCGATGGGGCGGGAAGTTCTTTTTCTCATCGATGGTTTTGGTGCTGACACACTTGAGCAATTTGCCGAAGCCATGCCAACAATTTCCAGGCTTACACGACATGGAATTGTGCAGACGGCATTTCCTTCAACTACTGCAACCAGCCTTGCGACGTTAACAACAGGAACGTTTCCCGGTGCACATGGCATGTTGGGATATACGGTTCAAGTTCCACGCAGCGGTGGGCGAATTCTTAATGCATTGAAATGGGATGAGCGTGTTGATCCAAATGTTTGGCAACCCGTACCAACACTTTTTGAAAGAGCAAGTGCTGAAGGTATTCGTGTTTCACATGTTGCGGCGAAGCGATATGAAAATACTGGATTTACCCGCGCAGTATTTAGGGGAGCGGACTATCGCGGAGCCAATGTTGTTCCAGATTTAATCGCTGAAACAAAAGCCGCACTGCAAAAAACTCCATCCTTTGTTTATCTCTACATGAATGATTTAGATGTTGCTGGCCATAGCGATGGAGTTGGTAGTCCAAAATGGTTAGCAGCGCTTTCGATGATTGATCAAATGCTGGCAAGTTTGATGAAAGAGATGCCCATGGGAACAAGAATATGGTTAACGTCAGATCACGGAATGATAAATGTTGGCGAGAAAATTGTTATTGGTCTAGATAATCCCTTGCACAAAGATGTTTCGGTAATAGCCGGTGAGCCAAGAGCGCGACACCTTTACTTGAACTCTGACAGTCCATCTGCACGAAAAGAAGTTGCCAGTGTGTGGCAAGAGTATTTAGGCCAGCGCGCCCGAGTAATTACTCGTGAGCAAGCTATAGAAACCGAGCTTTTTGGCCACGACGTCAGTGCTGATGCACTTGATCGCATGGGTGAAGTTATTGCAATAGCAAACGGTGATGTTATTTTGATTGATCCAGAGCGAGTTGACAAAGAGGGCGCGATGGTTGGCCATCACGGGGCTCAGAGTGAGATTGAAACTAACGTTGGCCTACTTACGATTACTTTGAACTAACTACTTATCGTCGGTTGGTTTAATTCCAAACATAATCTCATCCCAACTTGGAACCTTCGCACGTGCCACAACTCCATCACGAGCTGCATCATTATCTGGAGCTTCGCGAATAACGGCCAAACGTGGAACTTCTGGTTCTGAATTCTCTTCGTGTCGCACAGTTGGATGCGGTGATTCTGAATAAATAAGACCGGGGGCAACGATAGGACGAGGTGCAGGTTCATCACCCATCATCCATCGCGCGTTTTCATCCAGTGATACAACAGTTCTGCGCGTTGGATCAAAGTTCCACTGTGCAACTCCATGACCGTTGGCGTTTGGATAATGGAGCTCCACTGTCCATGTGCCATCTTCTAATCGCCATGTGTCCCACGAAAGATCTGCTAAATCAACATTGCGCGGTGAAAGACGTGAAAGCACGACACCTAATAGAGAGACTGGATCACGTCCGCCTTCTTTACGGATTGCAATTTGTTGTGCTTGATCGATGATGTACACACGCTCTTGCAAAATTGGCCCAGAGAAGCGTTGGATTTTTTCAATCGAAATATTATTTTCTCGCGACAATTCATCAGCTAATTCACCTGCACGCAAGCGACGCTGAATCTCCTTAACCGAGATAGTTTCACTTTCTTGCTCTGGAACTGAGATTAAACGCGGCTGATTGATTGAACTCTTCAACGCATCACTAATTTTTACAGTGAATTCGTTTCCATCGTTGTCATGAAGGCTGATATGGGTACCCTCATCGCTCTTGCCGATGAATCGCAGTTCAGTCATGTTGGGAAGAATAACCGATGAGCCGCTTATATGTGGTGAAATAGGGCAGCGTGGCTACAAGTGCCGCAGACATAAATCCCACTGGAAGCCAATACGCAGTTTGCGCTCCGTAGTTATCAATAACCCAACCTGCTAATGCGCTAGAAATTGCCCCACCTAAAGGCATGCCGGCAACGACCCAACTGAGCGCTTCAGTAATTTGCGCCGCTGGAACTGCAGTTTCTGCGACCCCATATGCGTTAACAATCAGTGGGGCAATGGAAAAACCATTCACAAATAGCGCAATTGCTAACCAGAAAATTGAGTGGACAAATAGAAGTGGAATCGAGAGAAGCGTTAATGAAAATAGGAAGAAAAGGAATCGAGCTGCGTGGGATATCTTCCACTTAATAAGTCCATTAAGTACCGCGGCAATCGCACTTCCCGAAGCCCATAGAGCTAAGAGAAGGCCTGACTGACTCTTGTGTCCTAATTCATCGGTAAAGCTAACCGTCACAATTGCAACTGCGCCGAAGAAACCACCGATGAATAAAGTCGGAAGCACAATTGCTTGGAGAGTCTTGCGCTTTATTACTGGAGGATGGGGATCAATCGTGCGCTTAGGAGATGCTGGTGGCTCGGTGGAGGATTGCATGGCAAAAACCGGAACACCTACGATGAGAAATAACATTCCTGCAATTAGGCCAGCAGCAGGAGCAATCGAGGTTGCACACGCAGTAGCAATAATCGGTCCGGCAATAAAAACAAACTCATCATTGAGGGCTTCTAGTGAGTAAGCGGTATTTACTAGGTGACGATCACTTTCATCTTCTGCAGTTGTATTTTTATCTGGGTTTAAAATATGTAACCATCGCCTGCGAACTAATCCACCTAAATTCACTGATGATGCTTCAGCAAAAATAATTGAGATAAACCATGTCCACTGTGGTGCATGGTTGAGCACCAGAATAAGAAATAGCGTCAAGCCAAAAAGTTTTAAGGGAACTATCCGCATTAATAAGGCCCGCTGGCCAATGCGGTCAGATATTCTCGCCCAGCAAGGCATTGCTATGGACACTACGACCGATGCTGTCGCACTAAGAGCCCCAGCCAATGCATAAGAATCGCTAACGGCTACCACGATAAAAATAAGGGCCAGCGAGTCCATTGAAACCGGCATTCGGCCAAAGATTCCTGCAATCGAAAACTTCATAGCCCCAGGGATACGAAAAAGTGTGGTGTATGCCGTGAACATAGTGCCAAGTCTATTGCAGCGTTAGACTGGTTCGATGAGCCAGCACCGCGAACTTGAAGAACTTGCATTATCGATTGCACGCACAGCGGGTGAACTTTTACTTGATCGTCCTGCTTCATGGGACTTAACTGTTAAATCAACTGCGATTGATATTGCAACGCAGATGGATATAGCCAGCGAAAAATTGATTGTTGATGCAATTCTCAATGCCCGCCCAAATGATGGAATAATTGGCGAAGAAGGCGCAGCTCATAGCGGAACCAGCGGTATCACCTGGGTGATTGATCCAGTCGATGGAACCGTTAATTACTTTTATGGTCTTCCGGGGTGGAATATCAGTATCGCCGCCAAGGATTCATCAGGCACGATTGTCGGAGTCGTTCACGCCCCAACAATTGGATCAACATGGCATGCAACTCGTGGCGGCGGAGCATTTCTAAATGGCGCAAGAATTGAATGCAACAATCCCGTTGAATTAAACCGAGCGCTGCTCTCAACTGGCTTTGCTTACGATGTAAAAGATCGAGTCAACCAACTAGATATCCTCGACCACCTCATTCCACGCATTAGAGATATTCGTCGAATGGGCGCAGCAGCTACAGATTTATGCCTAGTTGCAACTGGAATGGTGGATGCTTATGTAGAGACCGGTTTAAAGGAGTGGGATTTAGCTGCCGGGGCCTTGATAGCAGCAGAGGCTGGGGCAGTGGTGAGCACCCATGAGTGGCGGGGTATGGAGCTGACCGTGGCCGCAGGTCCGTCATTACACGCAGAACTGCGCTCGCAGATCCCTTCCTAATCCGGCCGATTTAGGCTTGAGGGCCTATCTATGGCAAGATATGCCGTCTGCACC
>WLKQ01000007.1 GCA_009701185.1 Actinomycetota bacterium
ACCAGAATTGCTTTTCCGATGAAATAACTTGAGGCCGGCATTGGCGTGCCTCGTAACCGCTTTAGGGCGCCAAAATCACGCTCCAGAGGAATAGTAATTGCTAGTGCTTGAAAACCAGTATTAACTAAACCAGAAGCAATCATTCCTGCAACGAAGTATTGAGAAAAAGTTACGTTAGGCGCAATTGTGTCGGTAAAGACTGAACCGAAGATAACGAGCAAAATAACTGGAAAAAGAAGCGTGAAGACGACGGATTCACGCTGGCGTGAAAACTGCTTAATCTCTAATCCGCCGCGACGAATACCCAGCGACAGTGCACTTGGAATTTTATTCATGCGCAATTCCAATCATCCTAAGATAAATATCTTCAAGCGATGGACGTGTAACTGTTAGCTCTGGAATCTCGCCCTTGAATTGTGTAGTTAAGGCGTTCACGACAGACGTTGGATTATCCGTAGTTTCTGATTTAGTCTCTGTACCATCGCGCCAGGTGACTAGAGCTTTTGCTGTGCTTCGTCCACCAAGTTCAGTAGGTGTTGAAACTGCAAGTATTTTTCCTTCATTAATAACAGCTACTCGATCGGCTAGGGCTTCGGCTTCATCCAAATAGTGAGTAGTTAAAAGAATGGTTGTTCCGTCTCCGCGCAATTTCTCAATGAGCGCCCAAAAAGCCCGTCGCGCTTCGGGGTCAAAGCCCGTGGTTGGTTCATCGAGAAATAAGAGTTCGGGATTGCCAATAATTCCAAGGGCCACATCAAGGCGTCTGCGTTGGCCACCAGATAATGTACGGATTAGTGATCCGGCTTTTTCATCTAACCCAACAGAGTTAATAACCTCTTCCACATTACGAGGGAGTGAGTAATAACCGCTGAAGTGTTCAATGGTTTCGATGACTGTTAAATCACCCGAATCCGACGTGGATTGCAGAACGATGCCGATACGGTTGCGCCATTCTCGTGCAGAAGATCCTTGCGCATAGGGATCACACCCTAAAACCCTTACATCGCCAGCATCACGCGCGCGAAAACCCTCAAGGATTTCAACTGTCGTAGTCTTTCCCGCACCGTTTGGTCCAAGTAGAGCAAAAATCTCACCAGTTTTAATAGTTAAATCAATATCTCGAACTGCATGGACAGCTCCGTAGCTCTTTTTTAAGCCAAGGACCTCAATAGCGTTCATAAGGTGATACTACTATGCGAAAATAGGCGCATGAGTCCGCGTCGAAATTACCCTAAGGGCAAGCGGCCTCAATCTGATGAGCGTGAAATCCCCACGTCAAACCAAAGTTTTGAAGAACACGACGATGGTCTTTACATCGTTCGTAAACTCACGGGCTCAGGTGCGACAAAACCGTATCGCTGTCCCGGATGCGATCAAATGATTCCGATGGCAACCCCACACATAGTTGCTTGGTTAGATGGCGATGAAGATGGTCGCAGACATTGGCACAGTGCATGTTGGGCTAAGAAAAATAAGCGTCGCCCTAATACTGAACGAACTCGCAACGCCCCGCGATATTAACCTAAACGGCCCTTCAGTAACTTTGTAAGTTTAATGACGAGCTTGTCATCTTGCGGTCTACGTTTAAAGCTTAAGAAACTCAATGGAAGATAGAATCGAGATCGAACTACAGTTCGTGCAAATGTATATTCCAGCAGGCCTTCTGGACCATGTACTCGACCTGATCCACTATCTTTTACGCCGCCAAATGGCACCGAGGCGATAGCTGCAAATGCAAATGTTGAATTTATTGCAACCATGCCACAGATAAGTTGAGATGCAATTTTCTTACCCTGTCGTCGCGACCATACATTTGCACCCAGTCCGTAGCGAGAGGCATTAGATAGTTCAATGGCTTCACGCATACTAGTTACACGATTAATAATAATAATCGGGCCAAAAGTCTCTTCACGCACGGCTGTTGAATGCTCCGGTACATCCACCAATACGACTGGCTGCACAAATGGAGCTTGTACTGATTTAGGTCCACCATAAACACATGTTCCACCATCGGCGATTGCAGATTTAATATGAGATTGAATTATTTTGACTTGCGACGGCATCGTTGCAGGTCCATAGTTTCCATCTCCAGGTGCACCAGCGTGAATAGTAGAAGCTAATTCAACGGCCCTGACTATAAATTCATCGGCAACTTTTTCATCGACATATACGCGCTCAGCACCAATACATGACTGTCCGGCATTTGCCATAGCCGACCACATGGTTGCATCGACTGCACGCTTAATATCTGCATCGGCAGCGACAATAACGGGATCTTTTCCACCGCATTCAAGAACTACGGGTGTCATGGTTGCGGCACATTGGGCAGCAACTAATTGTGCGGTTCGTGTTGAACCAGTAAATGAGATTTTATCTACTCCACTTGCACATAAAGCGCCTCCGGTTTCGCCCAAGCCAGTGATTGTTGTAAAAATATCGGCAAATGGTGCAATCTCATTGAAACTCTCTTCAAGCCAGACTCCAACACCCGGCGTAAACTCACTCGGTTTAAATACAACTGTGTTTCCTGCGGCAAGTGCATAGGCGATGGAGCCAACGGGAGTAAAAAGTGGATAGTTCCATGGGCCAATAACTCCAATGACACCTAGTGGTGCACGCTCAACCGTGGCCGACATATTTGCCATAAGTAAACCTGGTCTGCGATAAGACGTGCGCATGACATCTTCTGCATGGCGCGCAGCCCAACCAATATGGCTCACCGCAATGCTCACTTCAAGACGTGCATCGCTCATGGGCTTACCGGTTTCTAGCGAGATGATGTGAGCAATGTCTTCAATACGATTAATGATTAAAGAACTCCATGCCAACAGCGTGTTCTTTCGTGCCGCATAACCTATTTTCTGCCAAGTCGGACTTGCCGCTCGTGCATGTGCGACGGCTTCATTGACCTCACTCTTACTCCATAGTGGATATGTTCCGACAACTTCATCATTAACTGGGTTGTGTGAATTAAATGAGGGCTTACGTTTAGTGGCCATGGTGATAAGCGTAGTCGGGTGTCGCTAAGATTTGAAGTATGGCCGAGATTATTAGACCCAGCACAGTTATGCCGGCCGAACGCAGTATTTTTCATGTGATCACCAGTGACGGAATTGATTTAATCGGTGAAGTTGCTGCGCCGATTGGTCCATCTCGCGGCGCAATTCTTTGTTTACATCCACTGCCTACTGCAGGCGGAATGATGGATAGCCATATTTATAAAAAAGCCGCAAACCGTTTGCCTGCTATGTCTGGAATTACCGTTGTTCGATTCAATACTCGAGGAACGACCAGCGAGATCGGCAGCAGTACAGGTGATTTTGATAATGGAAAAGCCGAAGGGTTAGATGTTGCGGCCATGCTTTCATACTGTTTTGATACTTTAGCTCTCAAAAATGTATGGATAGTTGGCTGGTCCTTCGGAACAGATCTAGCGTTGCAGCACGCTAAAGATCTTCGACACAGCGGATTAATTCTATTGAGCCCACCGCTTCGAACTACTACCGATGAGCAATTGCACTATTGGAATACTGATCAACGCCCTGTGACTGTACTTGTGCCAGAACTAGATGATTATTTGCAGCCTGATGCCGCTCGGCAACGTTTTTCTATTGTTCCACGGATAAAAATAATTGCCGTTGATGGGGCTAAGCATTTATGGGTAGGCGAACCGTATGTAAACCGTGTTTTATCAGAGATTAATTCAATCGTTACCGGTGATTTACAAGCACTTCCGCTGGAGTTTTAAGAATTATTGGCTCGAGGGATAACTACTTCATCTAAGATTAAAATGATTGCGGCTGCAACTGGTACTGCTAACAAGCCACCAATAAGTCCTAGGAGTGAAGAGCCAATGAGCGCAGAAATAATCGTAACTGCTCCTGGTACAGATAGTGTTTTCTTCATTATTCGTGGCGTAACAACATAGTTTTCCACCTGCACATAAATAACATAGGCGAGGGGTGTGACTACGCCAAGAAATACTGACTGAGTGAGCGCGATGATTGTGACGATAGAGCAGCCAATAAAGTGCCCAACTAATGGAATCAAACCACACACCAAAATCAGCATTCCTATAGCAATGGGTGAAGGAAGCCCAAGAATGAGAGCCAGAATAAAGACAAAGACCGATGCCATTGCGGCGATGATTATCTGACTGCCCACAAAAGAGCCCACTCGCGCAATTATCGCTTCAGTCAGACGACCTACTCGCTCACGTCGACTTGCAGGAACTAACGATAAGCCCAGTGAAACTGCTTGCGGTAGAGATGTAATGAAGTACAGAGTTAACACGAGAACGGTCAAGAAAGAAAAGAAACCAGAGAGAACTGACTTGCCAACTCCGATAACGCCACCAAATGTCGAGATCAAGAGTGAACCATTTGAAGTGACTGACTTCAATTTTTCCTGCAAGGTGTCGATAATTCCGTAGTGATCATTCAGGTTTGCGATAGTTGCATTATTTTTTAACTCAGCAAGTAACGTAGGCGCCTTCTCAATGAGTTGAGTACCTTGCGAAATTACTGGCGGCAAGACTACAAGTGCAAAAAAGATGACAAAGAGAATGACTGAAGAAAAAATGATTGCAACTGCAGTGCTCCGTGAAACATTTTTTCTACGCAGTGCCTCTACGGCAGGATTGAGGCCAGTCGCTAAGAACAAGGCAATAAGAATGAGAACAAAAATTTGACTGACGCTGGCAAGTGCACGCATTAAGACAATCGCAGATAAGGCACCTAAGGTTGCAATAAAGCCAAAGTAAAAAGGTTGAGCTCTGTTAATTGGCTCACCTAATGCTCCATAATCTGCCTGTGGGGTTGGAGTCTTCACGGTTCGAGATGTGACTTTCTTAATTCGCGCTGAAATTGCCATAGATACATTGTAAAGTCACCATCTCGTCTAGTGGTGACATCGCGTTCATCTTCTCGTTACATTTATACGCAAGAATAGGAACCATGGCACTGCGAATCACAGGTTTGGGCGAGGAGATTGCCGCAGTCACTGGCCTGCCATGGAATCAATCATTAGAAGAGTGGCCAGAAGACCCGCTCTTAGCTGAAAAGCGGGGAATTTCTCGCCACGTCGTGCGGCTCGTGAGGGCAACGAGTGACCCTGATTCCCAGGTCTACGCGGTGAAAGAGACTGTCTCTGAGTTCGCTAACCGTGAATACGAAGTCTTGCGTGAGCTTTCACATCTGAATGCGCCGTGCGTCGATCAGATCGCAGTAGTTGAAGGACGTACCGATATCAACGGTGAAGAACTGCCGTGTGCAATTGTTACGCGCTTTCTACCGTATTCACTTCCTTACCGGATTTTGCTCTCGGGTTCTGTCACCGCGCATGACATTACGACTATGGCCAGCGGCTTAGCACTTTTGCTTGTTCGTCTACATTTACTTGGTTTTTGGTGGGGCGATTGTTCATTGTCGAATACATTATTTAGACGTGATGCCGAAGGCTTTGCTGCATATCTTGTCGATGCAGAAACAGGTGAGTTTCAAAAAACTTTAAGCGATGGACAACGCGAACATGATTTAGATATTGCAATGTTTAACGTTGCCGCCGAACTTGAAGACTTATCACTCTCTGGTGTCCTCTATCCAGGAATGGATCCAGTTCGTGCCGCTGAAGCGGTTATACGAAGGTATCGTCGAATTTGGGCAGCGCTGAAAGAACGACAATTACTAGATCCAAACGATCGCCATGCAGTTGAACGCGCGATGCGTCAATTACATGATTTAGGTTTTGCGGTTGAAGAAGTTTCAATCTCTATCGATGGTGATTCACAGATGCTCTCCTTTCAACCTAAGCTGGTTGCTGCTGGTTATCACAGCGCTCGACTGCGTGAGCTGATGGGAATTGAGACGGAAGAGTTACAAGCTAAACGAATTCTCGCCTCTTTTGATCGTTATAACGCACGTGAAGAAAAATCAGGTTCGACTACGAGTGAATTAGCTAAAAAATGGTTTGCCGATGTCTTTGAAGCAACAATCTCGCGTGTACCTGAAGATATGCGGGGTCGTGTTGAACGTGCACAAATGTTTCATGAGATTCTTGAAAATCGCTGGTATCTAAGTGAGGAAAAGGGAAGCGATGTAGGTCTTGATCATGCAACCGATAACTATGTTCAAGAAATCCTGCCCTACCGTCGCGATTCAGGTGTTGAGCTACCAGTAGTATGAGCGCGTGAGTCAACCACCAAACTTCGGGCAAGCCTTTGATTTAAGCTCATTAGCGCGGCCAAAAACAGCTCAACCTGCCGATATGCCTGGCCTAGAAGTAACAGCGGCAAACTTAACGGCAGAGTTCTTGCCGCGGTCAAAAGAAAAGCCGGTCATTATTATCGCTTGGTCGGCGCGATCAGTTGAATCCCGCGACATGGTGGTGACGTTAGCGTCATTGGAAAAATCTTATGCAGGCAGTTGGATTCTTGGGCGGCTAGACATCGAAGCTGAACCGCAAGTAGCGCAGGCTTTTCAAACCAAGAGCATTCCCTATGCAGTTGCAATTATTGCCGAACAGATGGTGCCACTTTTTGAGCAGAGTTATCCGGAAGCACAAATTCGTTTGGTACTAGATAAAGTCTTAGCTCTTGCCGCCGAACAAGGTGTTGGTTCTGCCCCTGTTGAGGTTATTGAGCCGGAAGAAGAAGAAGCTATGGCTGCGCTAGAAGCTGGAAATTTTGTTCAAGCCGAAGTTGCCTATAAAAAACTGCTTGCACGCAAACCCGCTGATAGTTTCGCAAAACTAGGTTTGGCTCAGACTCAACTTCTTATTCGAACAGATAAGTTAGAACTAGATACTGTGTTGAATCTAGCGCAAGCATCTCCAACTGATCTCGCACTTCAACTTCAAGCTGCCGATATGGAAATAGTCAATGGTGGGGTAGAAGCAGCTTTCAAGCGCTTGATTTCCTTAGTACAGGTGTCATCCGGAGATGATCGCAATAAAGCTCGAGAGCATTTGGTAGGTCTATTTTTACTAGTTGACCCATCTGATCCTCGCTTAGCGGCGGCTCGAAGTGCTTTAGCGAACGCATTGTATTAATGACGACCTTAACGGCAAAGAAAGAGCTAACGTACTTAAAAATACTATTTTTCTTATTTGGCTTTTTTATCATGTCCTGGATTCCTAGGTTTCCTGAAGTCAAAGCCAATCTAGGTTTAGCTAATGGTCAATTTGGCTCCTTAATTAGCATTTCAGCTATTGGATCTTTAGTATCGTTGTTGACAGTCGGTCACTTAGTTCATAATTATGGTGCTAAATCGATTATGCGTATCGCTGTTACATCAATAGCGATTAGCTTGATTTTATTAACTTCCACCCATTCGGGGTTAGTATTTTTAATAAGTAGCGTGATCCAAGGTGCTGCAATTTCTGCCTTTCATATCGCAGTAAATACCCAAGGTTTTAGCTATCAAGATCGCCGAAACGAATTGGTTATTACCCTATTAAGTGGATATTGGAGTGGCGGGTCTGTAGTGACCGCCATGATCTCAGGGTTGTTAGTAGACCGCATTAGCCTGAACTTGCATATTGAAATTCTTGCTGCCGTCATATTTGTGGCGATGTTTTATATTATTGCTCGCTTAAATTCAGTCTTAATAAAGCCTAACAAAGAGCCAGATCAGGCATATATCCTTAGCGATTTATTCAAAGGTTTTAGAATCGATCTTCCTGTTTCCGGAGCGATATTTTGTGCAGTCTGCATCGAAATTAGCGTTGGTGATTGGACTGCCATATTTTTAAAAGAAGACCTAGGAATCAATGGTGGACTGCAAACTTTGCCTTATATTCTCTTTACATTAGCCATGATTACTGGCCGCCTAAGCATCCATAAACTTTATTCTAAGATTTCAATGCAACGCTTGATGTCAAGAGCAGCAATAATTTCTAGCGCATCATTTTTAATAGGCTTACTTTTAGTTCATATACTAGGTACTGCGAATAAAACAGTTGTCATTTTGATTTTATCTATTAGCTTTACTATTGCAGGCCTAGGATCTTCATTTCTTGCCCCAAGTGTTATGCATATTGCAAATGTGAGATCAAAATCTCCAGCGAGTGTAGTTCTTGGACAATTGGGGGCAATTAATACAGTCTCTGTATTCTTCATGCGAATTGTTATTGCTTGGACGGCTCAAGCCACCTCACTGAGTTTCGCCTTAATCATCCCAGCACTGATGCTTCTTATGGTGCCTTATTTCGCAAAGATTTTTAAGAGCGTTTAAACCAAACAGTCGCAAGTGGTGGGATTCGAATACTCACACTTGTTTGTCCACCGTCCGAAATATCAATTGGTGAGTTAGTAAAACCACTGCCACCAAATGCAGTTGAATCGCTGTTAAAAACTTCGTGCCATGAACCCACTGTTGGAAATGTCAGTTGGTATCTCTCGTGCGGCATTGGAGAGAAATTCGTTACGCTTACAAGAGGTTCACCCCGATCATCCCAGCGAGCAAAGGCCAAGACATTGGCTGCGGCATCATTATTAACAAGCCAAGTGAAGCCCTCAGTAGACGTATCTTTTTCCCAGAGGGCGGGGGTAGTTCGGTAGGTGGCATTGAGCTCTCCTACTAGTTCTAAGACCCCGCTATGTTCGGCGTATTGCAGTAAATACCATTGCAAACCAGCGCTCTCGCTCCACTCGTCATTTTGCGCAAACTCACTGCCCATAAAGAGAAGTTTTTTACCTGGATGTGCCCACATAAAACCATACAACGCCCGCAAAGTTGCTAACTTTTGCCAGCGATCACCCGGAAATTTGTTGACCAATTGTCCCTTACCGTGAACTACTTCATCGTGAGATAAAGGGAGCATGAAATTTTCACTCCATGCATAGAGAATTGAAAAAGTGATGTCATTGTGATGATGTACTCGGTGAACTGAATCTAGTTGTAAATATTTCAAGACATCGTGCATCCAACCCATATTCCACTTAAAGCCAAAACCTAATCCACCGGAATCAGTCGCACGAGTTACCCCAGACCATGCAGTTGATTCTTCAGCAATCATCATGACTCCAGGATGTTTGCGGTATGCAGTCGAAGTTGCCTCTTGTAGAAGTGCTACCGCCTCTAGATTCTCGCGACCACCATGAATATTGGGTAGCCACTGCCCTTCTTCGCGTGAATAATCTAGGTAAAGCATCGAAGCAACGGCATCTACTCGTAAACCATCTATATGAAACTCTTCAAGCCAATACAGCGCGCTTGCAACAAGAAAGTTACGAACCTCATTGCGGCCAAAGTTGAAGATGAGCGTTCCCCAATCAGGGTGTTCACCCATTCGTGGATCTGCATGTTCATAGAGAGCTGTTCCATCAAATTTGGCAAGAGCCCACTCGTCTTTTGGAAAGTGAGCCGGTACCCAATCAAGAATTACACCGATATTCGCATTGTGAAGTGCGTCGACTAAATGTTTGAACTCATCGGGAGTACCAAAACGTGATGTTGGTGCAAAAAACGATGTGACTTGATAGCCCCATGAAGGCCCATATGGATGTTCGGTGACGGGCAAGAATTCAACGTGAGTAAAGCCAGTGGACTTTACATAGTCGACCAACTCAACGGCTAACTCGCTATAAGAGAGCCCCAATTTCCACGAGCCCAGATGGACTTCATAGACGCTTACAGGTGCGCGCCATGGCTGGAAAGTAGCGCGTTGCTTTATCCACGGACTATCGCCCCACGTATAAGCAGTCTCTTCAACAATAGAGGCGGTCAAAGGCGGAATCTGTGTTGCCCGCGCCATGGGATCTGCATGATCAACCCAACGTCCATCGATTCCACACACTGCGAATTTATATTTAAGCCCGATACCTACTTCCGGAATGAAAATCTGCCATATTCCCGATGAGCCAGTAGCCGTCATTGGATTAGTACCACGGTCCCAAAAATTATGATCGGCAATCAGACTTACGGCCTGAGCGTTTGGCGCCCACACGCTAAAACTTGTTCCAGCTATTTCTCCATCTGAATCGCGCTGCACATGTGCGCCAAGGACTTTCCATAACTGTTCATGTCGACCTTCACCGATTAAATGTAGATCTAAGTCCTGCATTAAGAGACCTTAACTTGAACGATGTGGGCAGTTTTTCCCTGTGTTGGATCCAAGGAAACGAAAGTATGTGATGACCAGTTATAGGTCATGTCATCAAGTAAGTCGTGTGCTACAAAATGTTCTCCAGAAAGACCCAGTGCCTTCATATCCCAATGCACCATGGTTCCCTGTGCCGATTGGGGATCTAGGTTCACTACCACTAAGACTAGATTGTCTCCGTCACGCTTTGAATATGCAATCACAGATTCTGATTCAGTTGTATGAAAAACTAAATTTCGCAAACGCTGTAAAGCAATGTTGTTCTTACGAATTGCATTGAGCTTTGTAATGAAAGGCGCAAGCGTCGCACCAGTTTTATCAAAATGCGCCCAATCTCTTACTTTAATTTCATACTTCTCTGAGTCTAAATACTCTTCGCCACCTTCTTTAAATGGAGCGTGTTCAAAAAGTTCGTACCCGGCATACATTCCCCATGAAGGCGATAAAGTGCTAGCCAGTACCGCCCGTAGGGCAAAGATGTTTGGGTTTCCACTTTGAAGGTGGAAAGGATTGATGTCGGGAGTATTCACCCAAAAATTTGGTCTAAAAAATGAACTAGTCTGCGTGCTCACTTCACGTCCATATTCGGTGAGCTCCCATTTGCTGGTTCGCCACGTGAAGTAGGTATAAGACTGGTGGAATCCAGCTTTGCCAAGAGCGTGCATCATTGCTGGCGCAGTAAAGGCTTCGGCAAGAAAGACTGCATCCGGATGCTCTCGGTTAATGATTGATAAGACATCTTGCCAAAAGTGAACTGGCTTTGTGTGAGGATTGTCTACTCTAAAAATCTTTACACCTTTAGAAATCCACAAGCGAATAATCCGAATGACTTCATTTCGTATTCCCTCATAGTCATCGTCAAAATTTATAGGATAAATGTCTTGATACTTCTTTGGTGGATTTTCAGCGTAGGCGATAGTGCCATCGGCGCGCTTATTAAACCATTCTGGATGTGCCTGAACCCATGGATGATCTGGCGAAGTCTGTAAAGCTAAGTCGAGTGCAATATCAACACCATGCTTGGTAGCTACTGCAACAAAATTTTCGAAATCTTTCATAGTGCCAAGAACTGGATTAATCGCATCGTGACCACCATCAGAGTTTCCAATTGCCCAGGGAACACCAGGATCTGCTTCTGTGGGAGCCAAAGAGTTGTTAGCGCCTTTGCGATGTGCAATTCCAATCGGATGAATCGGTGGAAGATAGAGAACATCGAAACCCATTGCAGCAACCGCTGGAATTCGAAGCGCTGCAGTCGAAAAATTACCGCTAGTAATTGAGCCGTCGGAATTCTTAACTGCGCCTTCACTGCGTGGAAAGAACTCATACCAAGAGCCCACGAGTGCCCGTTCACGATCTGCTCGTAGTGGATACTTCTCTGAAGAGCCCAGAACAGTGCGATAGAGCGAGGTGCTATCGGCCTCTATGATAAAAAAATAATCACCTACATCTGGAACGCTGATTACTGCTTCTAAGCGATTGGTTCCAGGTGCGCCTTCATGCATGGAGTGCCTAGAAATAACTTTTCCAGTTGAGTCATGGACGACCACTTCGGCTGTTAGTTTTTCGTGACCTTCAATGACTGCTGTAGCCGAGACAGCTATTTCTTCATGCGGAACTGCTTTTACAGGTATGAACTCTCCACCGAAATAAATTGCGGGGGAGATATCGCTGATTGCAATTCTTGAGATCAACCTGATCCTTCAGTATTGCCAGCGTCAGCGGCAGAAACGTCATCAATTCGGTATTTATCCATCGCCGCCTTAACAACAGCTTTCTTAACCTGTCCCAGTTTTTCGAGTTGCTGCAAAGTAGCAACTGCAATTGATTCGGCATCGACTTTGAAGTGACGGCGCAGCGCTCCACGTGTATCAGATAATCCAAAGCCATCGGTGCCAAGTGACATAAATGGTGCTTCAATCCACGGCGCAATCTGATCTTGGACTGAGCGCATGTAATCGCTGACTGCAATTACTGGCCCATTGAACCCATCAAGTTTTTTAGAGATGTACGCACGACGGACATCCGTTGGATTCAATAAGTTATGACGATCTGTTGCCAGCCCATCACGACGAAGCTCATTCCATGAAGTAACCGACCACACTGAAGCCTCTACGCCCCAATCATTGCGCAAAAGCTCTTGCGCTTTTATCGCCCAGTTAACTCCGACTCCGGACGCCAAAATTTGTGCACATTTCTTGCGTTGGTTACTAGCCGCTGAATACAAATAAATTCCCTTCAGTAAGCCGGCAACATCTAAATTCTCCGGCTCTGCAGGATGAACATATGGCTCGTTATAAACAGTGAGGTAGTAGTAAATATTCTCACTGTTTTCACCATACATACGGCGAAGACCATCTTTAACAATATGTCCAAGTTCAAAAGCAAATGCTGGATCGTAGGAAACAACTGCAGGATTTGTCGATGCTAGAAGATGTGAATGACCATCTTCATGCTGTAAACCTTCACCGTTAAGGGTTGTTCGCCCAGCAGTTGCACCAATAACAAAGCCTCGTACTAATTGATCTGCTGCTGCCCAGAATGCATCTCCGGTGCGCTGGAAACCAAACATTGAGTAGAAGATATACATAGGAATCATTGGTTCGTCATGTGTGGAATAAGAGGAACCAACTGCAGTAAATGATGCAACAGAACCGGCTTCATTGATTCCTTCGTGCAGGATTACTCCTGAAGTTGATTCTTTGTATGACAGCATCAATTCACGGTCAACTGCCTGATACTGCTGACCATTAGGTGAGTAAATCTTCAACGTTGGAAACAATGAATCCATTCCAAAGGTGCGTGCCTCATCCGGAATAATCGGAACGATACGAGAGCCCAAGCCAGGATCTTTAATGAGATCTTTGAGCATGCGAACGAAAGCCATAGTTGTTGCGATTTCTTGTGCACCTGACCCACGCTTTACTGAGTCATAGACTGAATCATCGGGCTGTTGAAGCGGACGAGAAATGGTTCGACGGCGTGGAATTGATCCACCCAATGCTTCTCGGCGCTCAGCCAAGTACTGGGCCTCTTCAGAGTCTGCTGCTGGCTTGAAGTATGGAGGTAAGTATTTATCTAACTTTTCATCTGGAATCTCTAAGCGCAAAGTGTCACGGAACTGCATGATGTCTTCAAGCGTCATCTTCTTCATTTGATGTGTTGAGTTACGGCCTTCAAAAGTTGAACCTAATGTCCAACCCTTAATTGTCTTGGCCAAAATAACTGTTGGGCGACCATTGTGTTGAACTGAGCGTGTATAGGCTGCAAATAGCTTCTTATAGTCATGGCCACCGCGGCGAAGGTTCCAAATCTTTTCATCACTCCAATCCGCAACCATAGCTGCAGTTCGTGGATCGCGACCGAAGAAATTCTCACGTACATAGGCCCCAGATTCAGCTTTAAACGTCTGGAAATCCCCATCCAGTGTTTCATTCATAAGTTTTACAAGTGCACCTTCACGATCTTGCGCAAGAAGAGGGTCCCAATCGCGGCTCCACACAACTTTAATAACGTTCCAGCCAGCACCTCCGAAGATAGATTCAAGCTCTTGAATAATTTTTCCATTACCGCGCACTGGACCATCGAGGCGCTGCAAATTACAGTTAACAACAAAAGTTAAATTGTCTAGATTTTCTCGAGTCGCAAGACCAATAGCACCAAGTGAATCAACTTCATCGACTTCTCCATCGCCTAAAAATGCCCAGACATGTTGGTCAGAAGTATCTTTGAAGCCGCGGTTATGTAAGTAACGGTTATATCGTGCTTGATAAATTGCATTAAGCGGACCAATACCCATTGACACTGTTGGGAACTGCCAAAAATCTGGCATCAATCGTGGGTGAGGATACGATGACAAACTTCCAGATGGATGGGAGAGCTCTTGTCTAAATCCATCTAACTGATCTTCGCTTAAGCGACCTTCAAGAAATGCACGTGCATACATTCCGGGACTTGCATGTCCCTGGAAAAAGATTTGGTCTCCGCCGCCTGGATGATCTTGACCGCGGAAGAAGTGATTGAAGCCAACCTCATAAAGCGCAGCAGATGATGCATATGTTGAAATATGTCCACCGACACCAACACCTGGACGCTGAGCTCGGTGCACCAACATTGCGGCATTCCAGCGATTGATCGCGCGAATTCGTCGTTCAATATTTTCATCGCCGGGAAAAACAGGTTCATGCTCTGGCGAAATGGTATTGATGTAGTCGGTAGTGCGAAGGGCGGAAAGGCCGATATTTTTTTCGTGGGCACGCTTTAAAAGACTCAACATCAAATATCGAGCGCGTACTGGCCCAGCGTGTTCTAGAGCCGCATCAAAAGAGGCCTGCCATTCAGCGGTTTCTGATGGATCGGTATCCACCAGCTGTTCGATGAACTGATCAGGGGCTTCAATGTTTTCGCTCATGGCCCCTATTCTTCCCTGAACTGGCCAGTAAGTCGAAATCGAGAATCATTGTCCGGAACCTCTTGCAAAAATTCGCGAGATTGTGTGGACTTAGCCTGTGCCAGAGAGAATGGGCTTTAAGAAAGGTGACCTGATTCTAGAGGTCGGCCGTGGCGGCGACTCAGATCCGAGCGTTCGTGAGCGAGTGATTGAGATTACCGGCACTGCTTTCCTTGTTGCCGATTCACACGAGGTCGTCGATGGCGTAATCATTTGGTGGCGTGATGGCGATGGTGATTTATTTGACGAACTCATGGATGGACTTACGTATTTAACGCAGAGCGGTCCGATGTGGGTCTTAACACCTAAAGTTGGTCGTGAGGGACATGTAGAACCAAGTGACATACAGGATGCTGCGCCAATCGCTGGACTAAGTGTTACATCCACCATTTCTATAGCTCATGACTGGAGCGCTACTCGTCTAGTGGCAAGGAAAGTCGGCAAACGGTAGATTTACGCACATGACATTAACTATTGGACAAGCAGCTCCGGATTTTGAAGTGATGAATCAACATGGTGAGAAAATCACACTTTCCTCATTCAAAGGTGAGAAAAATGTAGTGCTTCTATTTTATCCATTTGCATTTTCGGGGATTTGTACAGGTGAACTGTGCGCGCTGCGAGATGATTTAGCAGCCTTCCAAAATGAGAATGTACAACTTCTTGCAATCTCTTGTGATCCTATGTATGCCCAGCGCGCATTTGCAGATCATGAGGGATATAAGTTTCCAGTGCTTGCAGATTTCTGGCCACATGGCGCAGTTGCTAAGTCCTATGGTGTATTTGATGATGCACGTGGATGTTCAACTCGTGGAACCTTTGTTATCGATAAGGCTGGCATTCTGCGCTGGCAAGTAATCAACGGCTTGGGTGAAGCACGCACTATTGATGACTATAAAGCGGCGATAGCGGCGCTGTAATAGCGGGGAATTACTCATTTCACACCTTGTGAAGTACGATTTGCCGGTGCTCGAAAGAGTGCGCGGGTGCTTAGCTCAGTGGTAGAGCGTCTCGTTTACACCGAGAATGTCGGGGGTTCGAAACCCTCAGCGCCCACACGAAGAAGGAGTTGATGAGAAGCCTATGAAAGCCAGCTCACACCATCAGCGCCAAATCTTAGAAGTAGCTCATTTGGATCAACGAACCACTGCAATTAATCATAAAGTAGCAACTCTTCCAGAATTAGCTCACCTTAAATCAGTTACAACGAAATCACACAATGCCCGCGATCTGCGTATAGGTGCTCAAACTGAACTCAGTGATGTCAAGCGTGAACTCTTGCGTGCAGAGGCTGACGTAGAACAGATTGTTAGCCGCATAACTAAAGATGAGTCTCGGCTCAGCAGTGGTTCGACCTCACCAAAAGAGCTAGAACAGTTGCAACATGAAGTTGGAACCCTTGGTATTCGCCGTGCAGAGCTTGAAGAGATTGAATTAGAGATCATGATGAGGGTCGATGAGATCAATGCACGCATAGTTGATCTTCAAGATCAGGAAACTTCCTTCGCGGCAGAGATAGCAGATCTTGAAATTCGTAAAGAAAATGCAATGGCGCAGTTTAATAACGAACTCGAAGCGATAGTGCAAGCACGGTCAGAGGCGCTCGCAAGTGTTTCACCTGAGTTGATTGCCTTGTACGAAAAGATTCGAAGCTCTAATAATGGAAATGGTGCCGCTGCCTTATCTGCAGGTGCATGTAACGGCTGCCATCTTTCAATCAATACGATAGAACTCAAGCGCATTGCTGATTTAGCCGAGGATGAAGTTGTGCGATGCGAAGAGTGCCGTTGCATCTTGGTGCGTGGAGTTTAATTAGATGGCTAGACATTTTTCGCTTACCGCTGATGGAGGCTCTCGAGGCAATCCGGGTGATGCAGGATATGGATCGGTTGTTACAGAAAATGGAAAAATAATTGCTGAACTCTATGATTACATCGGAATCGCTACTAATAATGTTGCCGAATACAGTGGACTTATCGCAGGCTTAACTGCAATCCATGCAATAGATCCTGATGCGACTATCGATGTAAAGATGGATAGCAAGCTCGTTGTAGAACAGATGTCAGGCCGTTGGCAGATAAAACATGCTGATATGCGCACCCTTGCCAGTGATGCCAGAAATGCTCACAATCCATCGCTCGTGACCTATACATGGATTCCACGCGACCAAAACTCACATGCCGATCGCTTAGCTAATAAGGCTTTAGATCTACAGGCCGGTGGCGGGGAAGTAGTCTCGGTGCAGAAAAACTACTTAACTGAGCGGCTTTTAACGCGCGAAGTCGCTACAACAATCTTTTTGATCCGCCATGGAGAGACTCCATTAACCCCATTTAAAAAGTTTTCCGGAGACGGTCCACTTAACCCAGAACTGACTGAGCAAGGTTTAGCTCAAGCCGAATTAGTTGCTGCCGCTGTAGCTGAACTAAACCCAGAAGTGATTCTGGCGTCACCACTGAAGCGAACAAAGCAGACCGCTGAGGCGATATCTCGCGCTACTGGCCTGCCAGTTATTTGTGAAGATGCATGGATTGAGTGTTCATTTGGAATTTGGGATGGTCTATCTATCGATGAAGTTAAAGAAAAATATCCAACCGATTATCACTCCTGGTTGTGCTCAACCAGTTTTGCGCCGCCAGAAGGTGAATCTTACGATGCCGTTGCGGTACGTATTGATGAAGCGTTAGAGAAGATAGTTGCCGAATACCCTGGGCAGCGAGTGGTTGTTGTTACTCACAACGGGACAATTAAAACTGCAGCGAAATTAGTTATTGATTCCCCTGCCGAATCTATTTTTCATATTGATGTTTCACCTTGTTCGATTACAACAATTTCTATCTGGCCAAGTGATGGTCTACGAGCACTGCGTTCGTTAAATGAACAAGGGCACCTACGCTAAACCAACTGTTGCAAGCCATAAACGTGACATCTCGGCATGACCAAATACTGTCGGATGAATTCCATCTTCTGCAATTTTTTCCATTGAAAAGATCGCAGAGAGCGCAGTAAAGTGCTGATCAAAAGGAACCACAATTGCACTAAATTGTGCGGCCATCTCGTGGACGATTGCAATCTTGGGATCTAAGTCCTCGCGCCATGAATTCATCTCATCGCGTACTGGTAGTAAAAACGGCTCACACAGCACAAATTGTGGGTTACACGCGGCTTGAGTCTGGGCCAATAAACGGTTGTAACGTTCACGAAAATCTTTCGCACTTGTTTCATCATTATCATCGTAACGACGCCATGTGTCGTTGATCCCGATAGCTATTGAAACCAATGTTGGCTTATGGTCTAAAACATCGGCCTGCCAACGCTTTTCTAAATCAACGAGGCGATGTCCGCTAGTACCCACATTAATAATCTGGCCGTCGAGAGCCTTAGAGCGTGCAATTTCTCGCACATATCCGTCGCCAAAGGGAGGCTCGTTTTCTCTCCCGCAATCAGTAACACTGTCACCAATAAAGAGATTGACTTTAGGCATGAACCTAACTTCTTAGCTCTGCAATGAGTTCGTTAATTGGACCTTCAATTTGATCACCGAATAGATTCTTGCGATGTTCCTGTAAACGCTCTCCAAGGGCTTCAAGGGCACTTATGTGAGCTTGAGTTCCAGAAATACAACCCCTAATTGTATCAAAGCTACATTGTTGAAGTACCTTGCCAAGACCGATAAGTACTTCTCCGCCAATTAAATATTTCACTAACCATTGAGCAATCTCTGCAATCATGAGCGGCTTGCTAAATCCATCCTTTAACAAATAGGCATGATTCGTAGCGATCTCTTCACCTGCCGCAATAAAAACTTCACCGGCCTCTTGTAGATTTCCTTGGCGCCACTGGCTAACCCCTTTTCGAAAGACTTGTCGCAAATCCGGTGCAGGATCACCACCGACTGCAGTCCCCATCGATGTGCGGAGGAATTTTCTTAGCGCATTACGATCGGCTTCATTCTGGACTAAATATTTAAGTGCATTTTCCCATGAGAGATCTGGGTTGTAGTTTGTTGTATCCCATAAGTAATCTCCGATTGTGTAGAGCGGAATCTGAGACATTTCAAACTGCAACATGGGATTTGAAACCAAGCCGGATGAGTACTTGTGTAAACCGGCTTCACGACCACGCACTGGCCCGATGTATAGATTTTTCTGAAGCCCACCATCGTTAACTGGAAAATTATCCCAATACAACGCCGGCCGCAGAGTTGTGCGTTCAAAAATTACAGCATCGGAAATATCTAGGTATTCAGAGATGATTGAGCGGCCAGTCCACATGATATTCACGCGGGCATGGAGTTCTTGGCCTAGTACCTGCAGATAAGGCTCATTTCCTCGACCTGAATAGTGCATGGGGCACATAGTCAGCACAATATGTGGATCGAGGGCAACTAACTTGCTCCACACTCGGTTAGTAAAGTCTGCATGAGCCGCCGCCGTTGAAACATATCGCTTGATGTCTTCATCATGTTGTAGTTCCCAAGCGATGTCATCCCACAGCAATCCGAAATGTCTGGCACCTAAGTCAAAAAGCTGCTTATATCGATTAACCACCGCATCTACATCGGCTTCATCGCTATACTTAACCGAGAGTCCAGGAGATACGCACACAGCCAGTTCAATTGCATTTTTGTGCCCGACCTCGATGAGTTCTTGGGTATGAGCCAAGAAAGTTTCATCAAAAAGGGATCGCCAGTTAAAGCGCTGCCAAGGGATATCTTTTGGAGCCAAGAAATACGTGTTCATGTTGTAGTCCCCGCAATATTTTAATGCGCGCACTCGTTGTTCATGGCTCCATGGCTTGCCATAAAAACCTTCCACTACTCCTCGTATCGGAAAGTCGGGCGCCTGATTCATGGTGATAGTTGCCTCACCGGTATCAATCCAGGCAGTAAGTGCATTGAGGGCATAGCGGTAAGCATGATCTCTTTCAACACCAACAGTGGCAGTGATCCTATTACCAGTCCGTGAAGCGGTAAGCGTAAAGCCCTCATGCTTACCTGCGCTGGATTTAACGATTGTAATATCGATTGACACTGCTTGAAGCTCGCGAGCATTCCAAAATGTGTCATGCAGAGTTTGGATACGTTGCGTTGCATGAGTTAGCGTGATCATTGCAGTAATACCTCTTTAGCCTGTGTCAGTAAGTGGGTCGAAAACGTATCGGGCATGGACGTAAAGTGATTGTGTGCAGCCGATAAAACAGCGCCAAATACTGGCGATATGGCGAGAATTTCTATGGAAGCTCTAGGAATTAAACGCTTCACTTCATCTTCAAAATTCAGATCAAATATCTGACAGCCAGCAGTATGCAACCCGCCAGCCCTAATAATTGGTACACCTTCACCGTCAAACTTTAGGCGTGAGTAAATTCCAAATACATCGAGGGCATGTTGCTTTGCGACTTTAATGACATTTTCACTAGCAATCACATCGCCCGAGATTGCCAAGTCAAAAATTAATGGTGCTAAAGATTCATCTAAGGAGATTCTGTCACGCGCAATTGCAGTAAAGAAATCTGTTATGTCACTGTACCCAAGTGTTTCGGGAATTACAGTAAACATTTCACTCTTTGGAGTGATTCCGTGATGCATTCTGGCGATTGAATCAAGGCAGAGAGCAAGTAACTGTCCGGCACCACCTGCTTCACCTAAATCCATTCCCATGGTCTGCACCGTAGTAACACCATCATGTCCAGTGGTTTTACCGCCTGTACCTGCGATAGAAACAATGCCGATGCCATTTGGAATTCCCGCATAGAGTGCGGCGAATGAGTCATTCATCAAATGGATTGCTCCGCTAAGTTTTAAACTGGGCATGGTCGATGCAAACATAGACTTGTCTTCATCCCAATCAATTCCAGCAAGCGCGAATGTAGATCCCACAATGTCATCAATGGTAATTCCTGCATTGGTGATGGCGATCGCTATGAGTTCTTCTAAACCGGCAGTAACGGCTTTTAATCCAATTCGCTCCCAGTTTGCTCCACCATTAGCTGCAGAGCCGAGAATATTTCCATCGAGATCGGCAAGAACTGCGTGGGTCTTTGTGCCACCACCATCGATCCCTAATAAGGCTTTAGTCATTAAAAGCCCCAATCATTCCGGCGTTTTCTCGTTTTAAATCGGCCCACAGCGCTTGGGCATCGGTGATATCTGGGCCGATGGGGTTGCTGATGAGCGCTCGTAGTGCGCTATCTGCGTCGCCATTTACCGCAGCATCGATGGTGAGCCGTTCAAAATCTTTCACTGAGCGAACTAGCGCATCTATATCTGCACGCATAGCAGTAGTTTGTATTGAAGTAGCGCCTTTAGATGAAATGATTGCGGGAATCTCCATCACAGCATCATCTGGGAATCCAGGAACTGCACCATTATTTAACGTGTTAACGATATGAGTTGTCCCAGCATTGTTATGGATATCGGCCATGAGTTCTGCGGCTGAATCAGAGTAATAAGCACCACCGCGTTGCATAAGTTCCTCTGGCTTAGTTACTAGAGTTTCGTCCTTAAATTTCTCTAACAGAATCTCTTCAATCTTCATCACTTCACTTGCACGGGTTGGATTATTGGATTGATAACTGATCCACTCTTTTTCAGCGTAGTAATATAAAAGGTAATAGTTGGGGATTGCATCCAGCAAATCAATAGAACTTTGAGTCCATGCAGGAGAGTCACCCGGCTTACCTTTTTCAACGGTCAAACCTCGAAACGCGGCAATGGCAGCTGTGCTTCTATTCTCACCATTTACATGAACTGAACGAATCCAAGAGAGATGATTCAGGCCAACATAATCAAACTCGACTGAGGCAGAATCCACTCCTAATGCATCGGCTATCTCAATGCGAGTATTCCAAGGGACATTACATAAACCAATAGTTCTTAACTGCGGAACCTCTTGAATCAGTGCTTGAGTAATTAAACCAGCCGGATTAGTGAAGTTTAAGAGGATAGCCGTAGGTGCTTCCTCAAGAATTGTTTGGGCAATGTGCAAGGCAACTGGAATTGTTCGAAGTGCTTTAGCAAAACCGCCTACTCCCACGGTTTCCTGTCCGACTAAATTGTATTTGCGCCCTAATAGCTCATCACGGTGTCGTGCCGCCTGGGTTCCCACTCTAAATTGGCTCACTACAAAAGAAGAGCCACGTATGCCTGCACGTAAATCAGTGCCATAGTCGATGGTGATATTTACATGGGCGGCCTTGATCATGCGCTTAGCAAAGCGAGCGATAATCTCTAACTTTGTATTTTCAATATCAACCAGATGGATATGCGTTATCGGCAGGCGGTTATGTCTTTTGATAATCCCATCGATGAGTTCAGGGGTATATGTGGATCCCCCTCCAATAACCGCTAATTTCATTACTTAGATCCAACGACTTTTCGCACTGCCCCTAAGGACTTACTCTCAAAGACAATGTCGCATGCGGTGCGCGTGGCAATTGAGAGCGCACCGACAAGAATGCCAGTATCACCCAGGGTTGAAATTTCGATTCGCGGCGCGAATGGCACTACTTGCGAGACCAGGGACTTGATTGGCTCTAAGAAAAACCCTGCAGCACGTCCAATACCACCGGCTAAGACCACGAGTTCAACATCAGTAACCGCCGCAATTGCAGCAACATAGAGGGCAATACGTTCGGCTTCAACTGCCACTACGGCTTTTCCGAGTTCATCGTTGGCCTTGGCGGCGTTGAGTATGTCAACGGTTGAATAAGGTGCTTTCAAAATACTTTTAGGAAATTTTTTAGCCAGCGTTTGTGCAATCTCTGCAATCGAATCTCCAGATGGGTTGGTTGCACTTCGATGTATATCTAAAGGATTACCAAATGGAACGTAGAAGATTTCTCCAGCGGCTCCACGGTGGCCACGTAAAAGTTTTCCGTTCAGCACTAAACCAGAACCTAAGCCAGAGCCCACAGATAAAACCGCAAAGTTTTCAATATCTCGACCATGTCCGGCGAATTGCTCGGCAACAGTCACAAGATTGATATCGTTTTCTAACGCTGGTTTCATACCAAACTCTTTTTCAATCAGCGCAGAGAGATTTACTCCATCGAGTGAGCCAATAGTTCCAGCAATCGAGATAACTCCCGTTGCATGATTGATAACACCAGGGGTACCTACAACTATTGAGGCAACATCTTTAAGCCTGAATCCAGATGTTGTAAGAACTTGGTCAACTGCTTGATGCATTGTTGTCACTAAATCTTTAAGCTCTAGCGACTTCACCGGTACGGAGTTTTCGGCGCGCATTACTTGGTTGAGATCTCCAATAGCTGCACGAATAAATCGTGAGCCAATATCAATAGCTAAACTGACTTTTACATCATTTACTGCCTCATAAACAGAACGAGCCCGGCGAGGATCTTCAGCACCTGGAGTGAACTCTTGGACTAGGCCGTACTCACTTAAACTGCGCAAAATATCGGCCGTGGTTGGTTTAGATAGACCAATTAATCGCGCAACTTGAGCTGCGTGCAGCGCGCCTTCCTGGCGCAAAATATCCAGGACTCCACGCTCGTTGATCTCTCGCATCAGCGAGGGAACGGCGGCAACGGTTTTTTTACTCATCTAGCCTTTAACTCCAGTCAAAGTAACGCCTTCGATAAAGACCTTTTGTGAGAAGAAGAAAATAATAATAACAGGAGCCATGAAAAGCGCAGAAGCCGTCATCATCATATTCGTATCAACATGGTGGATTCCTTGGAAAGCGTTCAATCCAATACCTAGAGTCCAAAGATCCTCATTTTCGACGATATAGAGGAGTGGTCCAAAGAAATCGTTCCACGAGCCCAGGAAGGCAAAGAGTGCAATTGCAGAGATTGCTGGTTTTGCTAGTGGCACAATGATTCGCATCATCAACTTGAATTCACTGCATCCATCGATTCGAGCGGCATCTGAAATTTCATCAGGAATTGACGTGAAGAACTGTCTCAATAAAAAGATAGAGAATGCGCTTGCAAAGAAAGAAGGAACAATTAGTGGCAAGAACGATGGAATCCAGTGTAGACGGGAGAAAATAATGTACACAGGAATCATTGTGACTTGCCCAGGCAACATCATGGTCGACAAAATAATCAGAAATGTCGTTTGGCGACCTTTCCATTGCAGTCGAGATAAAACGTAGGCGGGAGGAACGCTGGAGACAACGGTTCCGATAGTTCCCATAATGGAAACAAAGAGTGTATTGAGTGTCCACTTAAGAAATGGAACTGCAGTAAATATGTCTATGTAGTTATGCCATACAAATGGGTGCGGCCATAACGAGCGTGTTTCTGCCTGTCCCTTGCTCATCAAAGAGATGACGACAACTAAATAGAGAGGAAGGATAAAGATTGCCGAAAGACCAATAAGAAGCGAGTGATTACCCACCATGTGTAAGAATTGATTCCACTTTTTAGCTCGCCTGGCTTTGCGAGAGTGAGTATCGATCTCAGCGAGCTTCTCAGGTGTGTAGGTACTCATTTAAAGAGGGATCCATTCGGATAATGAACCCAACGCTTTTGGGTTTTTAGAATAACTAATGTGCAAAGCAACGTGATTACTAGCAAGACCCAGGCAAGGGCTGAGGCATAGCCCATTTCATAGGCTTTAAAGGCGCTGTGATAGATATGTGTTGCATAGAAATACATTGAGTGTGAATAGTCGTTGACTTGGCCCGATGCTACATAGGCCTGAGTGAAGTATTGGAAACTTCCAATGACACCGGTGACAGTTGAGAAAAAGATCACCGGCGTCATCAGAGGTAGTGTGATGTATCTAAATGATTGCCAACCAGATGCTCCTTCGAGTTCGGCTGCCTCATACAGCGAGGTCGGAACATCGAGAAGACCGGCAAGAAAGATAATCATGGTATCGCCGATACCCCATAGTCCGAGAAGAATTAAGCCCCACTTGGACCACGCTGGATCCATAAACCAAAATGGCGGTTCTTTGATGCCAATTGCTTCAAGCATTTTATTGATAGGCCCATATGCTGGATTAAAGATATAGGTAAATGCCATGGTTCCAGCAACGGCTGGAACCATGGAGGGTAAAAAGAATATTGTACGGTAAATACTACTTCCACGTTTGGGCTTAGTTAAAACCCAAGCAGTGAAAATTGCGAAACAGATTCGCAATGGAATGCTAATCGCAGAAATCCAAATAGTATTTTTTAGAGCTTTCCAAAAATCATCATCTTCAAAAAACATTCGATGAAAGTTATCGAGCCCGACCCATTGTGGCGTCTCTATCAAGTTGAACTTAGTAAATGACTGATAAAAACTTGACACCATTGGGTATGCAGTAAAAAAGATTATTCCAAATAGCCATGGGGATAGGCACAGGAAGATGAAGAGACGAGGGACTTTGAGTTTCTTTCGCGGTGGCGCAATATCCCCCTTCTTTTTGAAGGGGGATATTGCATGTGCCCTCGTTAGTGACATTAAGTAGGTGCTTAGTTATTTCTTACAATGATCTGATTAACTCTTTGAGCTAAATCAGCGAGTGCAGTCTTGATATTTGCTGTATCTCCGGCTTGCCATGAAGCCATCAGATTCTGAAGCATAGATTCCTCTAAGTGCTCTCCAGTATTTTGAACTGTGTGATAAGCAGTCCTTGGATGCTCAGTAATATCGTAGATTGGTTGATACCAAGCTGGATAGTTAGCTGGACGAGCTTCTTTTGTTAGAAGTGAAGAAGGTGCACCGTTTGCCCCATCCCACGCAACCGCAAGCTTTGTATCGGTAGCAAGTGCCTTCATGACGATCCATGCATCCTTTACATTCTTTGAACCCTTTGAGATTCCCATTTGGCCTTGACCAATTACACCAGAGCCGTAAGCGCTGATATTAGATGGAGATACTGGGAAGCCAGCGATACCAAAGTTGACCTTAGCTGTGCACTTATCGGCCATAGCCCAATCATCACCAGTACAAAACATTGGTGACATCCAGTTTGCATCCCACTTCATAGCGACTCGACCAGAGATAAAGTCATGATCAGTTCCTGACCATTCTCCGCCTCTTCCTGCTACGAATTTAGTAAGGAGCTTGCTTCCCTTAGCAAAATCTCCACCACCATAAACCTTAGCGATGAAATCTTTCTGCCAAGCAAATGCTTCTGCCCATTTACGGTCAGTTGAGAATGCCGAAGAATTTCCGCCATACCACTTAGCACCAAACATTTGCCCAAGCCACATGGAGTCCATATCGAAACCGTAATAACCAGCCCAAGGTAAGAACCCTGCAGCCTTGATACTTCCATCAGCATTAAATGTTGTTAGCTTTTGTGAGTAAGTAAGTAGCTCAGTTGTTGTCTTAGGTGGGTTTGCAAATCCAGCTTTGCTCAAAAGATCCTTGTTGTAATAAAAACCAAAGACTTCAGAGTACAAAGGCAACGCACAACGCTTATAGTTTGAAATGGAGGATGCAACTGATGCAGCATTAAATGTCGCTGACATGTTGATTCCGTTTTTACCGGAAATAAGGGCGTTCAAATTCTGCCATGCACCAGTTCCGCAGAACCAACCAAGGTTTCCATTTCCATTTGAAATAGAGATATCTGGGCCATTACCTGCGTTAATTGCAGCAAGTGATTTAGCCATATCGATGCTTCCAACGGACTTAATATCTAAACCAGGGTTTGCGGTTTCGATGCGCTTTATTGCGGCATCCCACATTGCAAGGTTTCCACCGCTATACGGTGACCAGACTGTTACTGTTCGCGTTGCAGCCTGTGCTCCAGTTGCAGCAGCTACGAGGCTGCTGGCTACTAGAGCGATCACTGCAATTGAAGCGAACATGCGATTTTTTCTCATGTCTTCTCCTTTGTCACTTAACTTTGGGTAAGTCCACAAAAAGCCCACGCCATTGTGTTAGGAAACCTACCGCTTTGTGTTAGGTTACCTTACAGAGTTTTCAGAGATGGTCAAGGCCTTATGAGGGGGGAGCTATGAATAGGCGTGTCGCAGCTGGTGGTGCAGTTCTGGCAATTGCCCTGTCACTCTTTGCTGGCAATGCGCGCTCACGTGCTGTGCATGTGGATGGAACCCTGATCTATCACCGCTACAGCAGTTATCAAGCCTGGGATGCCACGATGTGGATGATCGATCTGCCAACTGGTGATCTGATGCAAGTGGGAGGCGATTGGACCGGTGTGGTTTCACCCATCAACGCGCATTTCTCCGCCGATGGCCAGATGATCACCTTCATGGGCTCACAAGCCGGCCTGCCCGAGAATGAATGGGACGTCTTTGTCTCCCACTGGAATGGCACATCGTGGGCCGAGCCGATTAACCTGACCGGCCCCAATAGCGCTCGCGATGAGGATCCTAAGTTTTCCCCCACCAGCTCCACCATTATTTATAAGCAGGATGGTGTTTTAGTAACAATGAACTCGGATGGCAGCGATAAAAAATATTTGACTCAGGGTAAATCCGAATCCTCGATGCCCTACTTTGCAACAAATGGCAAGGATTATCTCTTTGAACGCAGCGGCGATATCTATGTCTCGCGCGGTGGCATTGAGACAAAAATGTATGCCGGTGATGGGCAATCCTCGTACTACCCCATTGGGATGGATGCGACCAGTTTTCTCTATACCCGCGTACAAAGTGCACGACATGATGCAATCATGAAGGGTTTCTACAGCGGCAAAGCTTCGGAGCGATATTTCTTTAACTCCACTGACTGGGATACCTCGGATTCATATCCCTATCTCGATGGCTCCAGGTACATCTTTTACGTAACCGGTGATTACCTCATCCCTCACGGGGGATACAACCTGGCCTTTGCCGACCTGAAAACTAAGAAACGCTATGACATCGATGAATACTTTAGAAAAAAACGCACCACCGATATAAATACAGATACCCAAGAGTTAGGCCCTGCATGGAGCCTGGCGCGATTTAGGCATTAGCGGGTAGTTAAATTCCACTCATGTGGCTATTGTTCGACTCTTATCACCAGATATGAGGGGTACACAGCAGTCATGAGCCAACCCGCATATGCCGCTGCGCAAAGTGTCACGGGGCGCTCGCCATCTCGAATGGCATGGGAGCGCATTAAGAAGGATAGAACCGCAAAGGTTTCTGGCTCAGTCATTCTCATTTTTATTGCCCTTGCCATCCTTGCACCTATTTTTACGTGGATTATCCATTCCAGCCCCGATGCCTTTCACACAGAGACCTTGAACCAAGAGTTTGGCACGCAGCCGCTTGGAAAACTTGGGGGAGTATCTGGAGCTCACTGGTTTGGAGTTGAGCCCCGCACTGGGCGAGATATTTTCTTACGCTTTGTTTTTGGTGCTCGAACATCGCTCATAATTGCGCTCTCGGCGACAGTGTTGGCAACAATTTTGGGTGTTGTCATCGGATTAGTTTCTGGTTTCTTTGGTGGCAAAACCGATCTCGTTCTTTCTCGCACCATGGAAATTGTTTTGTCATTCCCATCGATTTTATTCGCACTTGCTGTCATGCCCGTTCTTGAAAGTGTTTTTCAAGGATGGGGTTTGCCGCAAGGAAATGGAACTCGAATCACCGTCATGATTTTTATTTTGGCGATGTTTGGTTGGCCATACATCGGAAGAATCGTGCGCGGCCAAGTAATCTCTTTACGAGAGCGCGAATTTATTGAAGCTGCACGCGCATTAGGAGCATCACGCACACACCTTATCTTTCGCGAAATTCTGCCAAATCTTTGGGCGCCAATCTTGGTAACAGTTGCGCTCAACATTCCAACGTACATTACGGCTGAAGCAGCGCTAACGTTTTTAGGTGCAGGAGTAATAGATCCAACCTCAGACTGGGGCGCGATGTTGTTAGCATCAGTTCCGTTTTATTCTGTAGATCCAATGTTTACATTTATTCCAGGCTTTGCACTATTTATGTTAGTGCTGTCATTTAGTTTGCTCGGTGACAGTATTCGAGATGCCCTCGACCCACGGAGTTCCCGATAGAACATATGACTATCGGGCTACATAGCAATACCTATTAGGAAGGGTTCAAATGAAACTAAAGCGCAAAGTAATTGCGGTAGTTGGAGTGCTTGCACTGAGTACTACTGCAGTTGCATTTATTAACCCAGCTTCTGCTGCAACTCCTGCCTCATGGATCGGTCCCGTACCGGCTCAAGCAGGCGCAGTCAAAGGTGGAACAGTCACAATTATTAACCAAGGCGATTTTGAGCACCTTGACCCAGCACGAAATTATGTTGGAGGTACTCTAGATTTCTATCGCCTATTCGTTCGTACGCTTACATCTGTACGCACAGTTAAAGGCGTAACTGAACTGGTTCCAGATCTTGCTGAAGATCTAGGAACAACTAAAGATGGCGGACAGACGTGGACTTTCAAGTTGCGTACCGGCATCCAGTATGAAGATGGTTCACTTGTTACATGTGAAGATATCAAGTACGGCGTAGCGCGCTCATACGAAGATGGAACACTTGATGGCGGACCAACATATGCACAGGATCTTCTAGTTAATAACAATGCTTACAAGGGTCCATACACGACTCCAACTAAAGATCTTGAAAGTGCTGTGTGCTCGAATAATGGCACTGCAATCACTTTCCACTTAGCAAATAAGGTTCCTTACTTTGCTTATGTGACTTCTTACGGTGCGTTTTCTCCAGTTCCACAAGAGAAAGACACTAAGCAGAACTACGACCTTCGTCCTGTCTCAACCGGTCCTTACAAGATTGAGTCATACGATCGTGGCAAGCAGCTCACTTTGGTGCGAAATAAGTACTGGGATCCAACAACAGATCCAATCCGTTGGAACTACCCAGATAAGTTTGTAGCTAAGTTTGGTGGAGATCAGAATGTTATTGAAAACACTCTAATTTCAGATTCAGGCGAAGCTAAGACTTCACTTTCTATGGACACTAACATCGTTACAAACCTTCAAAAGGTTTCTAAGGATGCTAAGTACAAGTCTCGTTTCTTCCCAATTGCATCACCATATGCACGTTATTACACAATTAACGTTGATACCGTTAAAGATGTAAACGTTCGTAAGGCAATTCAGTGTGCATTTGACTTCAAGCAGATTTTGATCGCTGCTGGTGGAACGGCTGTTGGAACAATTTCTCCAACTACTATTCCTTCAAATGTTAAGGGTGCATATCGCAACTTCACTGTGTGCGATCGTGATGTAGCAAAGCACCCAGAAGCTCAAGTTGCTGCAGCTAAAGCATATTTAGCTAAGGCCAAGACTAAGAAGACCAACCTCATACTCGCCTACCGCGATAAGGGTGTTGAGCCACAACGTGCCGCAGCTCTACAACAAGAGCTTGAGGCCGTTGGTTTCACCGTGACTATGTCGAAGTATCCAAAAGCTGGGTTCTACTCACAGGTCAGCAAGCGTGGAATTCCTAATGAGCCAGATATTGTCCAAGCTTCTTGGGCATATGACTGGGCAGCAGCTTCTGGAATTGTCTATGCATTATTTGATGGTCGAACAATGACCTCAACTGATTCACGACAAAACTACAGCCGCGCTAACTTCAAGGATTTAACTGCACTGTTTATCAAGGCAGATAAGTCACCAACTGCTGTTCAGGAGAAAATCCTGGGCGATATTGAGCAAGATCTTGTTCAAGTTAAGGCAGCGCACTTAAACGTTTACTTCGAGAACTCTGCGTTTATGGGAGGCTCAAAGCTAGGCGGCCTACAGCTAGATGGTGGATTCTCTACCCTCAGCCCACTAGGTGCTTGGGTTAAGAAGTAAGTAAATAATAGTGACGAGTGGTGACACGAAAGTGTCACCACTCGTTAATTTAAACTTAATTGAAAGAGGGCATTAAAAAATGTTTAGTTATTTGCTGCGGCGCTTGGTCAGCGGAACCGTTGTCCTCGGAATCGTCTCAGCAATTGTCTTTGGAATATTTTTTATTCTGCCCGCAGATCCTGCACGTTTATCCTGTGGCAAAACCTGCTCAGAAGAGTTAATCGTAAAAATTCGTCACACGTTAGAGTTAGATCAGACGCTTCCAGTTCAATACGGGCGATTTATTAAGGGAATATTTGTAGGTCGCACATATCTCAAAGGCACTCCAGCGGAGTTGAACTGCACCGCTCCTTGTTTGGGATATTCATTTCAAACAGATCAACCCGTTACGGCGCTACTTAAGGACAGATTGCCAGCAACTGCATCCATCGCATTTGGCGCCTCTATTTTGTGGTTATTGATTGGCCTATCCAGCGGAATCGTTTCTGCTCTGCGCAGGGGAACATGGATAGATAAATTTTCCCAAGGCGTAGCTCTAGGTGCAGCATCACTTCAGATCTACTTTGTTGGTTTAGTGCTGCAATTTATTTTTGTAAATAAATTAGCGTGGTTGCCAGCCCCCGGATATTCATCTCCGCTTCATTATCCAGTGGATTGGGTAAAGCAGATGGCGCTGCCCTGGATCACTTTGGCTTTCTTGCTTTCAGCCATTTATTCACGTCTAACGCGCGCTGGCATGATCGAAATTATGGGTGAAGATTATGTGCGCACCGCTCGAGCTAAAGGTTTAAGTAATAGAACCATCAACATGAAACATGTTCTTCGCGGAGCGATTACCCCAATTGTTACCGTTTTCGGCTTAGATCTTGGCGGCTTATTGGGCGGAGCAGTAATTACTGAGTATGTATTTAATATTCCAGGACTGGGAAAGCTTTCAACTGACGCTGTTGCGAACTTAGATTTGCCAGTTATCACGGGAACTGTAATTTTCTCGGCGGTATTTATCATTGTCGCAAATATCTTGGTCGATTTACTGTATGCAGTTCTAGATCCAAAGGTGCGAATCCAATGAGCGCATTCTTAGAAGTTAAAGACCTCTGCGTTAGCTTTCCTACAGAAGACGGAGTTGTACGAGCTGTAGATAATCTCTCTTTCACCCTAGAAAAAGGTAAAACTCTAGGCATAGTTGGTGAATCTGGTTCTGGTAAGTCAGTGACTAGTCTTGCAATTTTAGGTTTGCATAAAGGCTCTAGCGCCCACGTTACTGGCGAAATTCTCATTGATGGCCAGGATATAAATGCCATGGCTGAGAATGAAGTCCAATCACTGCGTGGAAACTTGATGTCTATGATTTTCCAAGACGCACTTGCTGCTTTGCACCCTTATTACACAGTGGGTAATCAAATTGAAGAGGCATACCTTGTACATAACAAGGTTTCAAAGGCCGTAGCTAAAAAACGTGCAATCGAAATGTTAGATCGAGTTGGAATCCCAGATCCTCATAAGCGCGTAGATGACTACCCACACCAATTTTCTGGCGGTATGCGCCAACGCGCAATGATTGCCATGGCTCTGTCCTGTAATCCATCGCTTCTGATTGCCGATGAGCCAACAACTGCGCTCGATGTGACGGTCCAAGCCCAGATTATTGATTTATTGCGCGACCTGCAGAAAGAGTTCAACACCGCAATCATCCTTATTACACATGATTTAGGCGTGGTGTCTGAGACTGCCGATGATATTTTGTTGATGTATGCGGGCAAAGAGATTGAATTCGGCACTGTTCGTGAGATTCTTCAAAAGCCACACCACCCATATGCGTGGGGGCTTTTGTCATCTATTCCGAGGTTAACTGGAAATCCAGATAAGGCTTTAGCGGCAATCCCTGGAACACCACCATCTTTAATTTCCGTTCCTTCCGGATGTGCTTTTCACCCACGCTGTAGCTATGTTTCCAGAGTCGGACAGGCTTGTTCCGCATCGATTCCAGAGTTAGCTCCGACTTCTGCAGGTGCTCATCACTTAGTGCGTTGTCATCTAGATTCAACTATCCGTGAAAATATTTTCAACTCTGAAGTGGCGCCAAACCTATGACCAGCATCCTAAAAGTTGAGGGATTAACCAAACATTTCCCTGGTAGCAAGCACTCACTATTTGGTAAGCGAGATTTGATTCAAGCCGTTGATGGACTTTCTTTTGACGTTGCTGCCGGTGAAGCTATTGGCTTGGTTGGTGAATCTGGCTGCGGTAAGTCAACGACGGGACGTTTGATTACTCGTCTTTTAGAGCCAACTGCCGGGAAAATCGAGTTTAATGGAATTGATATTACGCACTTATCAAATGCACAAATGCGTCCGATTCGTGAAGATCTACAGATTATCTTTCAAGATCCTTATGCATCACTGAATCCCCGTCATACTGTGGGAACTATCGTTGCTTCACCTTTTCGCATCGGCGGAATCACGCCAGAAGGCGGCGTAAAAAAGCGAGTCCAAGAGTTACTGGAGATTGTTGGCTTAAATCCTGAGCACTACAACCGATACCCACATGAATTTTCTGGGGGACAGCGTCAACGAATTGGAATCGCTCGCGCCCTAGCCCTTCGTCCGAAATTAATCGTTGCTGATGAACCTGTTTCAGCGCTGGATGTCTCGATTCAAGCGCAAGTTATTAATCTATTGAAGGATTTGCAGACTCAATTTGATATTGCTTTTATTTTCATCGCACACGATCTTGCAGTCGTACGCCATTTTGCTCAACGGGTTGCAGTTATGTACTTAGGTGACATAGTTGAGATTGCCGATAGAGATACTCTCTACAGCAAACCTAAGCACCCGTACACGAAGGCTTTACTTTCTGCAGTCCCAGAAGTAGATCCAGATGCGATTGGTTCCCGCGAAAGAATACGTTTAACTGGCGATGTTCCTAATCCCATTAATCCACCTTCTGGATGCCGATTCAGAACTCGTTGCTGGAAAGCCCAAGATATATGCGCAACTAGTCGACCACAGTTATTGCAGATAGGTAGTTCGCAAGTAGCTTGTCATTTTCCGGAGTAAAGAATGAAAATCTTAACTATCAATATTTCCTCACGCATAGTTGAGGGTGAGTGGACTGGCGATGAAGCCAAGTCCGGCATTGATAAGCGACCAGTTGCCGGTCCCATACAGTTGAAGAACGATCAAGTTGGCGATGACATTATTTCCGATCGCACACACCATGGTGGCTATGACAAAGCTGCATACGCTTATGCACGTGAAGATGCTGACTGGTGGGAAAATAATTTAGGGATATCCATTAGCAACGGTCGTTTTGGTGAAAATTTAACCACCAGCGGTATAGATGTTAACCAAGCACGCGTTGGTGAGCGATGGAGTATTGGCTCTGCGATTGTAGAAGTCTCACAACCGCGAATTCCCTGTCGCGTATTTGCCGGATTCTGGAACCGTCCAACTCTGATTAAGGAGTTCATGGAGGCCGGTAAACCTGGAACGTATTTGCGCATTATTCAAGAGGGTGAAATTACTGCTGGGGATTCAATTACAGTAATTCATGTTCCAGAACATTCAATTACGATTGCCGATTTATATGCAGCCAAAAATGGTGATCGCACAAAGATTCACGAAATAGCTGCCGTGCAAGAACTATCTGCCGAATATAAAGAATGGGCACAGAGCCTTTGCAAATAAGGCTTTTCAGGCCAATCCAGTGCCGATAGTCTTGCCCGTATGACTTCACGTGTATTGCACGCTGCAACAGGTGCAAATTTGACCGCAAAAGGCTGGGCTCAAGAAGCTGCGATTCGTATGCTGCACAACAATTTAGATCCAGCTGTAGCCGAACATCCAGAAAATTTGGTTGTCTACGGCGGCACCGGCAAAGCTGCTCGTAACTGGCCGTCATTTGATGCAATTGTAAAGAGCTTAACAAATCTAAAAGATGATGAAACATTATTAGTGCAATCAGGTAAACCTGTTGGTGTTTTTCAAACGCATGAATGGGCACCACGAGTTTTAATTGCAAACTCTAATCTAGTTGGGGACTGGGCAAACTGGCCAGAGTTTCGTCGCTTAGAGCATTTAGGATTAACGATGTATGGCCAAATGACTGCCGGTTCATGGATCTATATCGGCACACAGGGAATTTTGCAGGGCACATATGAAACTTTTGCGGCAGTTGCACAAAAACGTTTTAATGGCACTTTGCAAGGAACGCTGACTCTTACAGGTGGTTGCGGAGGTATGGGTGGAGCACAACCTTTAGCTGTGACCATGAATGGTGGTGTATGTCTAATTATTGATATTGATAAATCGCGTTTAGAAAAGCGAATTGAAACACGTTATCTAGATGAGATCGCCGATAGTGTTGACGATGCAGTTGAGCGTGTACTTAAAGCTAAGTCTTTAGGTATCCCACTTTCAGTTGGTTTAGTAGGCAACGCTGCCGAGCTTTTCCCGCGGCTTTTATCAATGGATGTTCCTATAGATATTGTTACTGATCAGACTTCAGCGCACGATCCATTTTCATATGTGCCAGTTGGTGTTGATGTTCATACTGCGGCACAGATGGCTAAAGATGATCCAGAGGATTTCACTAAACGTTCTCAAGCATCTATGGCTCAACATGTTGAAGCCATGGTGGGCTTTATGGATAAAGGCGCTGAAGTATTTGATTATGGAAATTCGATTCGCGATGAAGCCCGCCAAGGTGGCTATTCACGCGCTTTCGCCTTCCCTGGCTTCGTTCCGGCCTATATTCGCCCACTTTTCTGCGAAGGAAAAGGCCCATTCCGCTGGGTGGCACTCTCTGGTGATCCTAAAGATATTTACCGCACGGATAAGGCCGTACTTGATTTATTCCCAGAGAATGAAGGTCTGCATCGTTGGATAACGATGGCGCAAGAAAAAGTCGCTTTTCAAGGTCTGCCTGCGCGAATCTGTTGGTTGGGGTATGGCGAACGCGATAAAGCAGGGTTAGCGTTCAATGATTTAGTAGCTCGTGGTGAAGTATCGGCACCGATTGTTATTGGCCGCGATCATTTAGATTGTGGATCCGTTGCATCGCCCTATCGTGAGACCGAAGCGATGATTGATGGATCAGATGCGATTGCTGACTGGCCGTTATTAAACGCAATGGTCAATATTTCATCAGGTGCATCATGGGTGTCGATTCATCATGGTGGTGGCGTTGGTATGGGTCGCTCAATTCACGCCGGTCAAGTTTCAGTCGCTGATGGTACAAAGTTAGCTGCGCAAAAGTTAGCGCGCGTACTTACAAATGATCCAGGCATGGGAGTCATTCGCCATGCCGATGCTGGTTATGATGTAGCTGTCAACACCGCACGAGAGCGCCATGTGCATGTTCCGATGTTAGATATTGAATAGATCATGACAAGCACCTTAATCACCAACATAGGTCAGTTAGTTACAAATGATCCAACCCATGATGGAACTAAGCTTGGTTTGATTAAAGATGCAGCGCTTCTCATTGAAGATGGAGTCATTGCATGGGCTGGAGCAAACTCTGAGGCACCAACAAAGCACATCAAGACAAGTATCGATGCTGAAGGTATGTGTGTTTTACCGGGCTATGTAGATAGCCATACCCATATGATTTTTACTGGAGACCGCAGTAATGAGTTTCGGGCGCGCATGTTGGGGGAGAGTTATACCGCCGGCGGTATTGCATCCACCGTCGAAAAAACCCGAAAAGCCAGCGACGAATTACTTCTTGCCCACGCTAAATTCTTAGTATCAGAGGCTCATTCTGGCGGCACTACCACCCTTGAAATCAAATCCGGCTACGGTTTATCGGTCCATGATGAGCGTCGCTCACTTCAAATCGCCAGTCAGATCACTGATGAAACGACTTTTCTTGGTGCTCATGTTGTACCAGTTGAGTACAAAGATTCTCCAAAAGATTATGTAGATCTAGTCTGCGGAGAAATGCTGGATGCTGTCGTGCCATTTGCCAAATGGATTGATGTTTTTTGCGATAAAGGTGCATTTGCTGTTGATGATGCACGCCAAATTTTAAAGGCGGGAATCGCTAAGGGTTTATTGCCACGTATTCACGCAAATCAATTACAAGAAGGTCAAGGCGTTTTATTGGGTGTTGAGCTAGATGCAGCATCAGTTGATCATGTGTCTCACTTAAGTGAGATCGATATCGAAGCGCTCTCAACTTCTAAGACCGTTGCAACGCTTCTACCTGGCGCAGAGTTTTCTACAAGGTCCTTATATCCCGATGTTCGTCCATTACTTGAAGCAAGTATCGCAGTTGCACTTGCATCGGACTGTAATCCTGGATCGTCATACACAACAAGTATGGCTTTTATCATTGCGATGGCTGTACGCGAGATGCATTTTTCGCCAGAGCAAGCAGTCTGGTCGGCAACCATGGGCGGAGCTAAAGCTCTGCGCCGAAATGACATTGGTCATTTAGTAGAAGGTGCTAGCGCTGATTTCCAAATCCTTAACGCTCCATCGTATATTCACTTGGCATATCGCCCTGGTGTTAACTTAGTAGAACAGGTTTGGCGCAATGGCCTCCAGCTCATCTAAAACAATCACGTTATCGATTGCAGGAGTTACCTTCGCCGATGTTCTTGATGTGGCACGCCATGGCGCACAAGTAGAGCTGTCGCAGAGCGCAATCGATGCAATGAGTAAATCCAGAAAATTTATTGAGGGCTACGCCGCTGGTGGAGTTCCGGTCTATGGTGTTTCAACTGGCTTTGGTGCATTGGCAAACCGACATATTGACGTAGAAGATCGAGTGCAGTTACAGAAATCTTTAATCAGGTCTCATGCCGCCGGTGTAGGTCCAGCAATTGAGCGTGAAGTAGTGCGAGCACTGATGTTTTTACGCCTACGCACAATGGCTTCAGGACGAACTGGTGTGCGTGTAGCGCTGGCACAGGCTTAT
>WLKQ01000070.1 GCA_009701185.1 Actinomycetota bacterium
ATAAAGATGGTGTCGTCTCTCGACTCCATAAAGGTTTACAAGGTTTAGTTAAGTCGCGTTCAATCACGTATGTAGAAGGTCATGGAACATTAGTTTCAAAGAACACGATTGAAGTTAATGGCCAGAAGTACACGGGAAAAAATATTGTTCTTGCTACTGGTTCATACGCCAAAACACTTCCTGGACTTGAGATCGATGGTGTTCAAGTTATTACATCCGATCATGGAACTCGCCTGGACTATGTTCCAAAAAGTGTCATCGTTCTTGGTGGCGGAGTTATTGGCTGTGAGTTTGCATCAGTGTGGAAGTCTTTTGGTTCAGATGTAACGATTATCGAAGGCCTACCTCACTTGATTGCCTTAGAAGATGAGTCATCAAGTAAGCAGCTAGAGCGCGCCTTTAGAAAACGCGGAATCAAATTTGAGCTTGGAGTATTTTTTAAATCTCTCACTAAAAATAAGAAGGGCGTCACTGTTACTTTAGAAGATGGCAAAGAGTTCACTGCCGATCTTCTTATGGTTTCAGTTGGCCGTGGACCGGTATCGGCTAATCTCGGTTATGAAGCAGCTGGAATTACCATGGATCGCGGATATGTTTTAGTTGATGACAAGTGCCGCACAAACATCCCAGGTATCTGGGCTGTTGGCGATCTCATTCCTACGCTGCAACTAGCCCACGTTGGCTTTGCTGAAGGCATGTTAGTTGCCGAAGAAATAGCCGGCTTAAACCCACGTGCCATAAACTACGATGGAATCCCTAGAGTTACATATTCAGATCCAGAAGTTGCATCGGTTGGATTAACCAGCGCCGAGGCTAAGAAGCGTGGCCACGATGTCATTGAACTCAGCTATGACTTAGCCGGAAATGGTAAAGCTCAAATTCTCAATACAGCTGGCTCAATAAAGCTCATCGCAGAAAAGAATGGCCCAATCTTGGGAGTTCACATGGTGGGTGCACGAGTTGGCGAGCTATTGGCTGAAGCAGAATTAATCTTTAACTGGGAGGCTCGCGCCGATGATGTCGCTTCTCTCATCCATGCACACCCTACGCTTTCAGAGGCTATGGGCGAGGCGCACATGGCACTTGCCGGCAAACCTTTACACGCACACGGATAAACAGGGAGACTACACAGATGACATTTTCAGTAAAGATGCCGGCACTCGGTGAGAGTGTTACTGAAGGAACTGTTACGCGTTGGTTAAAGGCAGAAGGTGACCATGTCAACGTTGATGAAGCACTCCTTGAGGTTTCTACTGACAAAGTAGATACAGAGATTCCTTCACCAGTTGCTGGAACACTCACAAAGATTCTTGTGCAAATCGATCAGACAGTTCCAGTAGGTGCTGAGCTCGCGGTCATTGCCGATGGCGTTGAACCCGCAGCTCCCGTTGTGTCCGAGGTTCCAGCACCAGTTGTTGCAGCTCCCGTTGCTCAAGCTCTAGCTCCAGTTGTTGCCGCGAGTTCTGCAGGAACCGTCATTACAATGCCAGCCTTAGGTGAAAGTGTTAGCGAAGGCACGGTTACTCGTTGGCTAAAAAATATTGGTGATGTTATTGCTGTTGATGAAGCTTTGCTTGAAGTCTCAACTGACAAAGTAGATACAGAGATTCCTTCTCCAGTTGCCGGAATACTTCTTGCAATTGATGTACCTATAGATACAACTGTTGCTGTTGGTGCGCGACTAGGATTAATTGGAGTCAGCGGAGCTGCGCCAGTAGTTGCTGCTCCAGTCGTTCCAACACCTGCGCCAGTAGTTGCTGCGCCAATTGATGTTTATGTCACCCCCCTGGTTCGAAAGCTTGCCAATGAGTTAGGTGTCAATCTTGCTGTAGTTAAAGGCACGGGTATCGGTGGTCGAATTCGTCGTGAAGATGTCGAGTCATTAGCAAAGCCGGCTGCACCAGTTGTCTCATCTGCCCCAGCCGCAGTCAGCGCCATACCTACTAAGCAAAGCGCATCACCAGTTGCAGTTTCTCCGCTTCGTGGAACGACTGTAACCATGTCTCGCTTGCGCAAGGTTATCGCAGCACGCATGGTTGAATCGCTACAAGTAAGTGCTCAGCTAACAACTGTTGTGGAAGTTGATGTAACAAAGATTGCACGTTTGCGTGATCGAGCTAAAGCGACATTTGAAGAGCGCGAAGGCGTCAAACTCTCATTCCTGCCATTTTTTGCAGTTGCTATTTGTGAGGCACTCAAGCAACATCCTGTATTGAACTCATCTGTAGAGGGCGATCAGATTACATATCACGGTACAGAGCACTTAGGTATAGCCGTTGATACAGAGCGTGGACTTTTGGTTCCTGTTATTTCTAATGCAGGTGACTTAAATATGGGCGGAATTGCTCGAAAGATCTCCGATTTAGCTGCCCGTACTCGTGAAAACAAGGTAACACCAGATGAACTAGGTGGCGGAACTTTCACGTTAACGAATACTGGAAGCCGCGGCGCATTATTTGATACACCAATTATTAATCAGCCTCAAGTTGCAATCTTGGGACTCGGCGCAGTTGTTAAGCGTCCAATGGTTGTGCGTGGTGAAGATGGTGGAGAGACAATCGCAATTAGATCGATGGTTTATTTAGCTCTCTCCTATGACCACCGCGTAGTTGATGGTGCAGATGCTGCACGCTTCTTAGTAACACTTAAAGAGCGCCTAGAAGGTGGAGCGTTTGAATCGGATCTAGGTCTCTAAGCCGCGATGCGAGTTCCACAGCGAATTGCAATTACTGGATCCTCAGGACTGATTGGGTCAGCCCTTGTTGGACATTTAAAGAGTGAAGGTCACACGGTACAGCGACTAGTTCGCAGAGCAACAATTGCAGCTGATGAAATTACCTGGGATCCACAAACAGGTTATGTCGATCTCTCAGCCTTAGAAGGTGTTGACGCAGTTATTCATCTAGCTGGCGCTGGTGTTGGGGATAAGCGTTGGACGAAGAAGTACAAGAGTGAGATTCTAAACTCCAGATTGTTAGGAACTACCGCAATTGCAAACGCTGTTGCAGCCGTTAAACCTCAAGTCTTTATTTCAGCGAGTGCCATTGGTTGGTATGGAGAAAGCGGAAACCGCGCAGTCATTGAAAGTGATCGTGTTGGTGATGACTTCTTAGCAACCATTTGTCGTGAATGGGAAGCTGCTGCGGATTTAGCAGGTGATGTGCGCACAGTGAAACTTCGTACTGGACTGGTGCTTGATCCAACTGGCGGAGCACTTGGAAAGATGTTGCCGCTTTTCCGTTTGGGTTTTGGTGGAAAATTAGGCAGTGGAAAACAATGGTGGTCGTGGATTACCCTGCATGACGTAGTCCGAGCAATTGATTTCGCGCTCGTTGAAAAAATCTCTGGACCAATTAATTTAACCTCACCAAATCCAGTGACGAATCAAGAGTTCACTGCCGCCCTCGCTCGCGCATTACATCGACCAGCGGTTTTTCCAGCTCCAGCAATAGCTCTTAAAATTGCTCTAGGTGGTTTTTCATCAGAGGTCTTGGGATCCAAGAAAGTTATTCCACAAGCATTACAGGATGCACAATTTACGTGGAACTATCCACACTTAACTGAAGCTCTGGCTGCTCTAGTTCAAGAGTAATTGCGCCGCTATTTTTCCAGAAAAAAGCGCACCTTGTTGTGACGGAACGCTTCGATGATCTCCGGCTACAAAAATATTCTCACTAATTTTGATCGGCTGTGAAAGCGCCTTACCTGGAATATGGATAGGCAGCGCTGATGGAATTTCATACTTAGATACAAGCTGCCACTCACGAGTGTCACAACCCCACATCAGAGTTAAATGCCTGCGTACATCGGATTCAGTGACACCGAGGCCTGAAGTCGATGACACTAAACTCAGCGCAGAGTTGGAATAGCTCATTGAAATATCTGACATCACCACGCTATTGATAACGGGTCCCCTGTTTTGCCCATCAACTAGTAAACGTCCAGTACCTGATGGGTTTTCTACTGTGGAGTGATACCAGGTAATGCAGCCAGCCATTGGAACTGCTTCAGAAAAATCCAATAACTGCGCCGTTGTAGTTGGATCCGCAGCGACAATAATCTTTTTGGCGTTGATGACACCAGTTGAAGTGTCGATTTGTAATCCATTCATTCTTTCAACGCGTGTATTTAGGTGCAGGTTACTTACGCGCTTGGCCAGCGCTTCGGGTAGTTGACCAACACCTAAACGTGGAACACCTGGCGCTCCATTGACAAATGATTTGAGAATCACAACCCCGTAATCGAAATCCACTAATTCAGGATCGCAGAGAAAAACACCAGTCAAGAATGGTCGCAAGACATGGTCATACAAAGTGCCGAATTGCTTTAGTGCACCGCCAATAGATTTTGCTCGGGGTTTCCTAAAAAGAAGAAATTGCAGCAGCGCAAGTTTTTCAGGAATTGTTCCAGTGGCTTTATCGAGGACTGATAAAGGAGTTTTACGGGGATCCCCTGCGATATGCCGTGTAGTTCCCAAAGAGATTTCGATAACTCTGGGAGCCACAATAAAGTCGATCTCCTTGAGAACATCCAACTCGACTAAAGAGGGATACTTCGAGTTAATCAGTTGAAACCCGCGGTCACAAATAAATCCATCGATCTGATCACTTGAAACTCGACCACCTGTGCGATCGCTGGCCTCTAAGAGAACAACGTCGACACCTTTATCTTGCAAGTGCAGGGTCGCACTTAACCCAGCTAAACCCCCGCCGATGACGGCAACTTCGAAGTTCTCAGCCATTCACAGCGCTATTGTCGGTGGAAGAGGTCATTTGTTACTTTGAAGTTTTGATGGCCACCAAATTTTACTTCCGATGTCGTAGGAAAGAGCTGGAACTAAGATTGTTCGAACAATCAACGTATCAAGCAGTACACCAAATGCAACGGCAAAACCTAGCTCGGCCAAAAATACAAGTGGCAAGATACCCAAAACTCCAAATGTAGAAGCTAGAACAATTCCAGCTGATGTAATTACGCCGCCCGTCACCGTTAAGCCTTTTATAACGCCAGCTCTGGTTCCGATTTTCCCACTTTCTTCACGTACGCGCGTCATGAGGAAGATGTTGTAATCGATACCAAGTGCTACAAGGAAAATAAATGCAAACAATGGGAAGGAAGTATCAGCGCCTTTGAAGTGGAAAATATGTTCAAAGACAAGCTGACATG
>WLKQ01000071.1 GCA_009701185.1 Actinomycetota bacterium
TTGTTGAATCTATTAAATATTTTTCAGTTAACGGGGTAGGCACACTCACTCTTAATTAGTGTTTGATAACTTCGCCAATTCCATTGATCGAATACATGCGGATGTAATCAAATGACAACGTCGCCTTTGTAACATCATCGGCAACCGGTCCGCTGAAGTTTCCGCCCATAGCCAGGTTCATAATCAGATAGAACTCGTGGTCAAAAACCCAGTCTTTATCGGTCTTATTGACGCTGGCATAGCGATTTCCATCTAAGTACCAGGTAATTTGATCCGGCAACCAATCGATTGTGTAAGTGTGATAATCATTAGCAAAGCCGCCAGGAATATCAGTTGTACCTCCACGGCCACCACCACCAGATAAAGGTCCGTGCAATGTTCCATAATTTGTATCAGGTGAGCGTCCAAGAAGTTCGGTCACGTCAATCTCGCCACACCATGGCCACAAGCGGTCATCAATATTTGCGCCAAGTAACCAGAAAGCTCCCCAGACACCAAGGCCAGTTGAACCCTTCATCTTGGCTTCAATGCGTCCATATTTAAAACCAACTTTGTCTTTAGTGACAAACTTCGATGAGATCCATTCACACGGTGCTTTGTAATAACAATTAAATGCATTAGCACCTGCGCGAGTTGCATTAATTACTAATGAACCGGATGCATCAATACTTGAATTCTTTTCGGTATACCACTGGCGCTCAGCATTTCCCCACCCGCGGTTACCAAAAGCCGAACCATCACCATTTTGTGGAACCCAGATATTTGGATCAACTGGTGAACCTGCAGGTTGATTAAATTCATCTGCCCACATCAACGAATAGCTGCGAGGCTTTAGCGGGATAGAAATCTCATTGGTTGATGTAGTAACAGGAGTGAAACCTTTGGCAGTGTAAGTGATCGTTGCACTTATCTCTGAATCTTCATCTCCCGTGGATACTGGATAATTGGCAGTGGTTGCATCTTTAACTTCAAATGCACCTCTGAACCATTGCACGGTTGCAACGGCAGTTTTTGGGACAGTTGTAGCTAATTGAAAACCTTTCAACGTGAGAGCGCTGTTGGTTTCATCGGTGAATGCAATTGAAATTGCACCGGTTAGGAAAACTTGGCCGATTGTGTACTTATTAGAAAGGGCTTGAAGCTTTCCAGAGATCTCTTTGTATTGAAGGGTCTTGCCCTTTTGTTTGGAAGTAGGCGTAAAACTTAACCGTGAGCCCGCAACAGCTTTGCCGTCTAAAAGCCACGCATAGGTGGTTTTTGTACCTGCAGACCACTTGCCGGGTGTAACGGTGACGCTCTTAGCGTTACTGGCAAGAGTAATGACCGGGTTTGTGACTACTCCGGCCGCTGGTGCCGGAGTTGAAAAACTAAGAGAAGTGAAAAGGATGGCGATGAGCCCCCAGATTACTCGTGATCTCATCGCCATCCCCTTTACTTACTTAACTGTTACTTTGGATGTGTAAGTCTTGCCATCAATTTTTACTGTAACGGTTTTTACTCCGGCAGTAACTGTGTAGGCGAAGGCTTGATTAGCAACTGTAACTTTTTCAGTCTTAGCTTTTAGGCCAGTGATTGAAACAGCTGCAGATTTTCCAGATGCATTAGCAATTGCCACGGTCAGCACATACTTGCCGCCAGACTTTTTAGCTGACGCAGAGACGGTGATTTTCTTTGCTGTTGTTGCAGCTTCAACTGAACCATAGAAGTGGAACTCAGTCATATCAGCAATGTCAGCTCCACCGGCAACTTCTGGCCATAGTTGGCTAAAGACAGCGCCCTTAGTTGGATCGTTGTTGACATCTTTTGCAGCAGTTGCCGCAGCTGATTCACCCTTTGTATCTGTGTTCTTCAATGAGAAGACTACATAACCAAATGCATCGGTTGTTCCTTCAAGGAGAGCTTGATCGTTTCCTTGTGAACTGTCCTTAGTTGAATCAGTTGCAGTAGTTCCATCTGTGAGTTTGGCATTTGACTTGCTGTATGCCTTGTTCACGTGCAACTTAACTTTGGTATTTGCAAGAGCGGTAACGCCATCATCTCCGGTTACCTTGTACACCAAGTTCATTGTTGAACCTGTTGGTGCATAGGCATGACGGAAAGTAATTCCCTTTGCATACCAGGTGTTATCAACGCTGAAAGTCTTCTCTAGATCTTCGCGGTGAATTGAGTTTGTGTCATTTAGAACTGGTGATACCAAGCGAATTGTTGGGTGAGTAGCAGGTACTACCGCTGGGTTCGCTGGAATGTAGTAATGGAACTCTGTAATCGCTGAGTGATCAGGCTTTTCTCCAGCGATTTCAGGCAGCATCTGTGAGTGAAGATCATTCAATCCATCTTCGCTAACGTTTGGCTTTGCTGTCCATGACTCTGGTTGTGGTTCACCTAGTGGTGCTTGATCTAGATTCTTCACTGCGAAAGTTACGTTGCCGTAAGCATCGGTCTTGTGAATCACAAATGCTTGATCTAGAGGTGGCTTATCGACACCCTTCGTTACGGCATTATCAACCTGCAAGATTGATGTTGATGTGCTGTAACCCTTGTTAATGCGAAGTTTTACATCTTGACCAACAAGTGGCTTTCCATCTTTATCTGTGACGTGATACGTCAAGTTAATTGTTGAGCCAACTGGTGCAAATGCGCGCTGATAAACAAGACCTTCACCAAACCAACCGTTGGAGACCCAACCATCGGCCATTTTCTGGTTCATTACTGCTTCGCTTGTATTAGTTGCATCAAGGTATGGGCTTATCAAAGTGATATGCGCATCCTGTGGTGGTGCTGCAACTGCGGGCATTACTGCAAGAAATGAGAGGCTGAGCGTTGCGGCAATACTGCCTACAACCGCAGCAATCTTTCTGCCTGTTGTCATTGTTATACCTTTCTCGAACTGGTTGTAGGTGTGGTGTTACTGCTAACCCTTTACTGCCCCGTCCATGACGCCACTTACTAAGCGGCGACCAACGAAGATAAAGAGAATAAGAAGTGGAGCTGTTGCCAAGAATGCGCCACCCATTTGGAGGGCGTAATCCAAGCCATACATCGGTTTAAGTTGAGTAAGTGCAACTTGCAAAGTGAAGTGACGTGGACTCTGCAAAATAATTGTTGGCCACAAGTAGTCATTCCATGCGGCAAGGAAAGCAAAGAGGCCGAGCACAAAGCTGCTTTGGCGAATAATCGGCAGGACGATGCTGATAAATATTCGCGGAACAGATGCGCCATCAATGCTGGCAGCTTCAAGAAGTTCATTTGGAATCTGAGCATCGATGATCTGGCGCATCCAAAAGACGCCAAAAGCAGTCACTAGTGCGGGGACGATAAGGCCCAGCAGGGAGTCAATAAGTCGCAGATTCTTGACCAACATAAAGAGCGGAATAATTCCTAGTTGGCTAGGCAACATCATTGTGCCGACAACGAAGAGAATGAAGGATTTGCGTCCTCTGAAGTTCAACTTCGCGAAAGCAAAGCCAGCGACCGCCGAAAACATAACTTGTGCCAAGGCAATCGCAATACCCACGATGAAGGTATTTAATAAAGCATTGCTGAAAAATACTCCCTCAGCGCTCATAACTTTCTTAGCAACAATCAGAAAGCGACCACCCGGAATCAGAGATGGTGGGCTCTTTGAAATCTCAGCATTCGTATTAGATGACACAACGAACATCCAATAGAACGGAAAGATCGAAAGAAAAGTGATCGTCGCCAGCAAGAAGTAACTTAATGGTGACGTCTTGCGCCAGCGTGGAGTTTTAGTCTTCATCGTGTGCCATCATTCGAAATTTTGCGGGTTATGAAGAAGTTAATCGTAGAAATTATCAGGACGATGAAGGTAATCATGATTCCGATTGCCGCTGCATAACCATACTTATTATTAACAAAGGCTTGGTTATATAAAAATAGAGTCAACGTTAAGAACTGCTTACTAGAGCCACCATCGGCAGCTAACTGTTGAGGCTCTGCAAAGACTTGCAAGCCTCCGATAGTTCCGACGATAAGAACAAAGGTAATGGTGTTCTTTAATTGGGGCAGAGTGACAAATCGAAATTGCTGCCATTTAGTTGCGCCATCAACCGATGCCGATTCGAAGAGCTCATCTGGAATCGCCAACATAGAGGCCAAGAAAATTAAGGTGTTATAGCCGACCCAGCGCCACGTAATCATCGTTGCAATTGCAATATGGCTAGGTATCACGCCTTCAATAAAATCGATATGCCGGTTGAGCCCGAAGAAATCCAGGATTCCGTTGATGATTCCAAAATCACGGCCAAAAAGCTGGCCAAATACAATGGTAATGGCGATAACCGAGGTGATGTTAGGAACTAAAAGAATGGTTCGCCAGAACGATTTTCCCTTTAAGCGGGTATTACGAAGAATAACTGCCAATCCGATTGCCATCAGCATCTGAGGAAAAGTTGATAGCGCCCAGATACTAAAAGTATTTCGAATCGCTAACCAAAAATCTGAGTCGGCAAGTAGCAAACTAAAGTTGCGCAGCCCAGAGAATTCAGAACCACCTAGCGGATCCCAGCGGAAGAAAGAGATATAGACCGAGTAGATAACCGGTGCTAAACCAAAGATCAAAAACATGATCATAAACGGTGCAACAAAAAGGTGTCCCCAGCGTCCATTCAGTGAACGAACGCCAGGGAAGACTTCCTCTTTTTTCTTCTTCTTTTTCCAGGGTGTCAAAGGCGCCCTAGTGCCACCTTTAACATCCTGTAATTGAGTCATGTATCTGCGTCTTTAGTTATTAACGACTTTTTTAAGATCGGTAAGAACTTGAGCCCACGATTTCTTTGCATCCATCTTCTTGGCAGCTACGCGTCCCAATCCAGCACCAATTGCTTGATCGATAGCGCGTTGTAGTTTGCCTTCAAAGATTGGCTTCAACTGTGAAACACCACTTGCATAGATTTGACCAACTGGTGCGTTGTTAAA
>WLKQ01000072.1 GCA_009701185.1 Actinomycetota bacterium
CAAAAACGATATCTACAGCGTGTGCTGCTTCCTTCTTGCTGTCGTTGAAGTGTGGTGCCAACGCCGCAATGAATTGGGCCTTATTCATTGAAATCCCCTTATTACGCGTAAATGTTAAGCAATTGCTTAACGTGTTAACAAACTTACGCGTATTTATAGGGGTTTTAGCCTATTAATGCAGGCGTGTCGCATACTTTATTTTCTGCATGATCGGCAAAAAACTCATGTTTTACGCGTAGAAAACTCTCAATTTAACCTTGAGGGTTTCCTTTTTTGCGCTCATAGGAGGCCAAAAAAGCAGTGATTTATGCCGATTTCTCGGCTTAACCCTTTATTGGAAGTGTAGTTGGCTTGAATGAAGCTCGAGATTTCTCAAAAGTGGAGATGGAATCAGCGTGTTTGACTGTTAATCCAATGTCATCCAACCCCTCCATTAAACGCCAGCGGGTGTAATCATCGATTGCAAATGGCAGAACAACATCGTTGTATCGAACATTTCGAGAGTCTAAGTCAACGGTTACTTGTGTCGTTGGATCGGCTTCAACGGCCGACCACAGCGCTTCAACATCGCTCTGATCGATGATCACAGTTAATAATCCACCTTTAAGCGAATTACCACGGAAGATATCGGCAAAACGACTAGAGATAACCGCTTTAAATCCATAATTTTGTAACGCCCAGACCGCATGCTCGCGTGATGAACCTGTACCAAAGTCGGCGCCGGCAACTAATACAGTGCCAGCGCTATAGGCAGGTTGATTAAGTACAAACTCGGGATCATTGCGCCAAGCAGCAAACAAGCCATCTTCAAATCCGCTTCGTGTAACGCGCTTTAAATACACTGCTGGAATTATCTGGTCGGTATCTACATTGCTACGACGTAGAGGTACTGCGCTACCAGTATGAGAAATAAATTTTTCCATTTTTTTATCCTTTACAAATCTGCCGGCGAAGAAAGAGTTCCACGTAGAGCTGTGGCTGCTGCCACTAATGGACTTACTAAGTGAGTACGTCCGCCTTTTCCTTGGCGACCCTCAAAGTTTCGATTTGATGTAGATGCAGATCGCTCTCCAACAGATAATTGATCTGGATTCATACCAAGACACATTGAGCAACCTGCATTGCGCCACTCAGCCCCGGCATCAAGAAATACTTTATCGAGTCCCTCTGCTTCTGCTTCAAGTCGCACGCGCGCAGAGCCAGGTACAACCAACATGCGAAGTGTCGATGCAATTTTTTTACCTTTAACAACATCGGCAGCTGCACGCAAATCTTCGATTCGACCATTTGTGCATGAGCCTAAGAAAACAGTGTCAATGGCTATGTTTTTAAGTGGTGTACCGGCTTCAAGGCCCATATAGACCAAAGCGCGCTCTGCAGCACCACGTGCTTCCTCATCCTTAATATCGGCTGGATTAGGCACGTTGGAATTCAGCGGTGCACCTTGGCCTGGGTTCGTTCCCCATGTTACGAAGGGCTCTAAACCATTAGCATCAAGATTAACTTCGACATCAAAAACAGCATCTGCATCAGTAAAGAGAGTTTTCCAATAAGCCAGTGCAGCATCGAAATCCTCTGGTGCATGCGGTTTTCCTTTTATGTAGTCGAAAGTTGTTTGATCTGGAGCAATAAGGCCTGCGCGTGCACCGGCTTCAATAGACATATTGCATACAGTCATTCGTGATTCCATGGATAAAGCCCTGATTGCACTTCCACGATATTCGATGACATAGCCTTGACCGCCGCCAGTGCCAATTTTTGCAATAATTGCCAAAATAATATCTTTCGATGTCACGCCTGGCTTTAATGTGCCTTCAACGTTAATTGCCATAGTCTTTGGACGAGCAAGTGGCAGCGTCTGTGTAGCTAAAACATGCTCAACTTCAGATGTTCCAATTCCAAAAGCAAGAGCGCCGAAAGCACCATGTGTAGATGTATGTGAATCACCGCAGACAATTGTCATTCCAGGTTGAGTAAGTCCAAGCTGTGGTCCAACAACGTGCACAACGCCTTGATCTTTATCGCCAAGTGAGTGAATGCGCACTCCAAATTCGGCGCAGTTTGCGCGTAACGTGTCTACTTGAAGCTTTGAAACAGGATCTGCAATCGGCTTATCAATATTCTGAGTTGGAACGTTGTGATCTTCAGTTGCAATGGTTAATTCTGGGCGGCGTACCTGGCGACCAGCAAGACGTAGACCATCAAATGCTTGCGCGCTAGTTACTTCATGAATCAGATGCAGATCGATATAAACAAGGTCGGGTTCGCCATCGGCAGCGCGAACTACATGCTCTGCCCAAATCTTTTCCGCTAACGTTTTACCCATCGAAGCCAACTCCTTTAACCAATTGCCATATCAAATAGTGGGATGCTAGTATCACTCTATGGTCAAGAAGAATAGCGGAGTTGGCGTCTTAGACAAAGCCGTAGCGATTTTAAGCACACTGGAGGCTGGCCCGCATTCATTAGCTGAGCTGGTTGCAGCCACTGGCATTGCCCGCCCTACTGCTCACCGCTTAGCCGTTGCCCTTGAATTTCATCGCTTAGTTACTCGCGATTTATCTGGTCGTTTCATCATCGGAAATCGCGCCGGCGAATTAAGCGTGGCTGCAGGCGAAGATCGTTTACTTGCAGCAGCTGGGCCCGCCCTTGCCGCATTACGCGATGCAACGGGTGAGAGTGCGCAGTTGTACAAGCGTCAAGGAGATCAGCGCATCTGTGTTGCAGTTGCCGAACGTCTTTCTGGTCTTCGTGATTCTGTGCCGATTGGCGCAGCGCTAACGATGCAGGCTGGCTCTGCGGCTCAGATTTTATTGGCGTGGGAAGATAGCGAAAAGATTCACCGTGGTTTAACTAATGCTCGGTTTACCGCTGCTCAGTTATCTGCCGATCGTCGTCGTGGATGGGCACAATCAGTTGGCGAGCGTGAAGCTGGAGTCACATCGGTATCTGCTCCAGTAAAGGCACCCAATGGAAAAGTTATTGCAGCAGTAAGTATCAGCGGACCAATTGAACGTTTAGGTCGTCAGCCTGGCCGAATTCATGCTGCGGCCGTTGTTGCTACAGCTGCTCGCTTGAGTGAATATCTAGCTCGCGAATAACACGGCCAATAACACCAAAGCCAAAACCCTTGCGTTGTAGCAGAGATTGAATGCGACGTATCTGAACTTCTGCTTCTAATCGAGACATCGTTGAATATTTTTTCATCGCTAGTGAAAATGCCATCCGATACTCATCTTCATCATCGATCTCATCGAGTGCTGCATCGATTGAGCTTTGATCAACTCCCCTAGTACGAAGTTCGCCTGCGATTATTCGCTTTGAGAGTTTCTTAGATGTATGTCGAGATTGGGTCCATGCTTTTGCAAACTCGGCATCATTAACTAAGCCAGCTTCTTGAAGACGGTAAATTACTGCGTTAGCAATATCGTCCTCAATGCCACGCTTTTTGAGGTGAGCCAGAAGCTCACCCTTACTCTTGGCCCGCGTAACGAGTGCGTTTAATGCAATCGTATGTGCGATTGAGTAAGGGTCAGCGTTCTGGTCAACTTTTGCAAACTCAAGGCTAATTAGAAATCAACCTCTGCTGTGGCCTCATCGATTGCTGCAATCAGATCGGCATCGACCACGATAGGCACAAAGTGTGCGCGAATCTTGGATTCAATCTCATTAGATAAATCTGGGTTATCAAGAAGGAATGTACGAGCATTCTCCTTGCCTTGACCCAATTGATCGGCCTCATATGTATACCAAGCGCCAGACTTCTTAACGATACCGATTTCAACACCCATATCGATAAGTGAGCCTTCGCGTGAAATACCTGTGCCATAAATAATGTCGAACTCAGCTTGCTTAAATGGTGGAGCCATTTTGTTCTTGACTACCTTAACGCGTGTGCGGTTACCGACGGCATCTTGGCCATCCTTAAGCGTTTCAATACGACGGATATCAAGACGAACCGATGCGTAAAACTTAAGCGCTTTTCCACCTGTAGTAGTTTCAGGAGAGCCGAAGAAGACACCAATCTTTTCGCGAAGCTGATTAATGAAGATTGCAGTCGTCTTTGATTGATGAAGTGCTCCAGTAATTTTACGGAGTGCTTGAGACATAAGGCGAGCTTGCAAGCCCATATGTGAATCACCCATCTCGCCTTCAATTTCAGCACGAGGAACAAGGGCTGCAACTGAGTCAACGACAACTAAATCAAGTGCGCCGGAGCGAATCAACATATCCATGATCTCTAGTGCTTGCTCACCAGTATCTGGTTGCGAAACAAGAAGTGCATCGATGTCAACGCCAAGCTTCTTTGCATACTCTGCATCGAATGCATGTTCAGCATCGATGAATGCGCAGATTCCGCCGGCTTTTTGTGCATTAGCGATTGCATGCAAAGTAAGAGTTGTCTTACCTGAAGACTCTGGTCCGTAGATTTCTACGATACGTCCGCGTGGCAAGCCACCGATACCAAGAGCGATATCTAATGCGATAGAACCAGTTGGGATAACTTCAATAATCTGGTTTGTACGATCTGACATCTTCATTACTGAGCCTTTACCAAATTGACGTTCGATCTGGGCTAGGGCTGTGTCGAGCGCTTTTTGGCGCTCAGTGGTTGCTTTTTCCTGCGATGCATCATTGGCTTTATTGCTTTTTTCAG
>WLKQ01000073.1 GCA_009701185.1 Actinomycetota bacterium
AAAGCTCCAAGATATGGGTGAGTTTGTAAAATCGGCATCATCGACAGTAGAAGCGCCAGTTGTGCGCAAGCTCATCGAAATGTATCCCGATGCAAAACCAGCTGAAGAAAAGAAGCCGGTTAAGAAAGCCGCTGCTAAAAAAGCTGCGCCCGCACAACCAGAAGTGAGCGCTGAACAAGCCGCCTCGCTTGCTGCCGAACTTGGCGTCGATATTGAAGCGATTAAAGCTGAACAGATTCGCGCCGAAGCTCACAAAGTAGAGTTACAGCAGAAGGCTGAAGCAGAGCGCGCACAAGAAGATGCAGCACCGTCAGCTAGTGCAACTCCCAAACCAATGCCTCGCCCAGGTAATAATCCATTTTCAACAGGTGGCGCAGTTCCTCGTCCACCTCGCCCAGGTAATAATCCATTTTCATCAGGTGGCGCAGTTCCTCGACCAGCGCCGCGACCAACAGGTGCACCACGTCCAGGAATGAGTGGTCCACGTCCAGGTTCAGTACGTCCAGGTTTTGCAGCCAGACCACCAGGATCTCGTCCACCAGCAGGTGCAGGTTTTCCTCCACGTACTGGTACTGGTGCACCGGCATCGGCTTCACCGTATAAGAGCAACGGTCCTGCAGCACCGGGTGGTGCACCAACTCGTCCAGGTGGTGGACGTCCACCACAACGTGGCGGAGCAGGCGGAGCATTTGGAAAGAATGCTAGTAAGAAATCAGGTCGCAAAGCTAAGTCGCGTAAAGCACTTCGCGATGAGTTCGACAATATGCAGGCACCACAACTTGGTGGCGCAGTTGTTCCGCACGGAGATGGAAAAACACCTATCCGTATGCGACGTGGTTCCTCATTGGCCGACTTTGCAGACAAGATTGGTGCAGATCCAGCAGCACTAGTAGCGGCGCTTTTCCACTTAGGTGAAATGGTTACTGCAACTCAATCAGTGGATGCAGATACTTTTGAAATTCTCGGCGTACAACTTGGTTATGAAATTCAAATTGTTAGCCCTGAAGATGAAGATCGTGAGCTTCTACAAGGCTTTGATATTGATTTAGCTGATGAGCTAGCAGAGTTAGACCCTGCATTACTTGTTGCGCGTCCACCAGTTGTAACTGTCATGGGTCACGTCGACCACGGTAAGACTTCTCTGCTCGATGCAATTCGCAAGAGCGAGGTCATGAAATCTGAAGCAGGCGGAATTACTCAGCATATTGGTGCCTATCAAATTCACCATGATCACAACGGTACAAATCGTGCGATTACATTTATCGATACTCCAGGCCACGAAGCCTTTACCGCAATGCGTGCACGTGGTGCCAAAGTAACTGATATCGCAGTTCTTGTTGTCGCAGCAGATGATGGAATCATGCCTCAGACAATTGAGGCCTTAAACCACGCACAAGCTGCCGATGTTCCAATCGTTGTGGCCGTTAACAAGATGGATAAAGAAGGCGCGAATGCCGACAAGGTCCGTCAGCAGTTAACTGAGTACAACTTAATTGCAGAGGAGTACGGCGGAGAGACAATCTTCGTAAACGTATCTGCAAAATCTGGTCAAGGCGTCGATGATCTCATCGAATCTATTTTGCTTACAGCAGATGCAGCAATTGATCTTCGTGCAGTTGCCGATGACAGCGCTCGTGGTGTTGCTATTGAGGCACACCTAGACCGTGGTCGCGGACCTGTAACGACGGTTCTTGTACAGCGCGGAACATTAAAAATCGGTGATGCAATCGTTGCCGGTGGTTCTTTTGGTCGCGTACGTGCGATGCTGGATGAGAACGGTGATTCAGTTGAAACTGCCGGACCATCACGACCAGTACAGGTGCTTGGATTTACTTCAGTTCCAAGTGCTGGCGATACATTCTTAGTTGCCGATGAAGATCGAACTGCGCGCCAGATCGCTGAAAAGCGTCAAGCCGCAGAGCGCAATGCACAGCTGGCAAAGGCTCGCAAGAAGGTTTCATTGGAAGACTTCATGGAGCAGTCCAAGATCTCTACGCTTAACTTAATTCTTAAGGGAGATGTAAGCGGTTCTGTAGAAGCACTCGAAGAGGCATTAATGCAGCTAGATGTTGGCGCAGAAGTTGATCTTCGCGTTATTCACCGCGGCGTTGGCGCTATTACCAAGAGTGATATCACGTTGGCATCGGCTTCAACTGCCGTTGTTATTGGCTTTAACGTTAAGCCAGAGCCACAAACTGCGATCTTTGCTGATCAAGAGGGCGTAGAAGTCCGTTTCTACTCAGTCATTTATCAAGCAATTGATGAGATCGAACTATCGCTCAAGGGCTTGCTCAAGCCAATCTATGAAGAGTTTGTCTTAGGAAACGCTGAAGTTCGCGAGATCTTCAAATCATCCAAGGCTGGAAATATCGCAGGATCTATTGTTAAAGATGGAATCATCCGTCGAAATGCAAAGGCACGCATTATGCGTGGCGATCAGATTCTTGTCGATAACCTTACAATCGATTCACTCAAGCGCTTTAAAGATGATGCGACTGAAGTGAAAGAAGGCTTTGAGTGCGGTATCGGTGTCGGCAACATGAAGGAGATTGCTGTTGGCGACACGATTCAGGTCTTTGAGATGCGCGAGAAAAAGCGAGCATAAAAATGAGTCCTTCACACCGCGCCTTAAAAGTAGCCGACCGCATTAAAGTGGTAGTGGCACAACTGCTTGAGACAAAGATTAAAGATCCGCGTCTTGGTTTTGTCACTGTCACTGATGCGCGCGTTACCGGGGATTTACAACAGGCCTCAATTTTTTACACAGTATTGGGCGATCTGGATCAACGTGCATCTACTGCTGCTGCTTTAGAGAGCGCAAAGGGTGCACTTCGTTCGGCGCTAGGTCGTGAACTTGGTCTTCGCATCACTCCTTCATTAGCATTTTTCGAAGATGGACTTCCGGAGAGTGCCAAAGCCCTCGATTCATTACTTGAAAAAGTACATGAACAAGATGCTCAAGTAGCCGCGCTTCGCAAGAATGCAACATATGCAGGGGGAGAAGATCCATATAAAGCCCCACGCATAATCGAGTCGGAGTAAATCATCGAGCACGGATTTCTGGTTGTAGATAAAGAGCCAGGAATGACTAGCCATGACGTTGTGGCGATTGCCAGACGTGCATTAGGTACACGAAAAGTTGGTCATGCCGGAACATTAGATCCGATGGCGACAGGAATCTTAGTTCTCGGTTTTAACAATGGTACACGCCTGCTGCAGTACATCACCGATGGCGATAAAACCTATCAAGCCACTGTTGTTTTAGGTGCAGCAACCGTTACCGACGATGCCGAAGGTGAGGTTATATCTAGTGCCGATACATCCTCAATCACAGATGCGGCAATCGAGAATGAACTGTCCCGTATGCGCGGAACGATTATGCAACGCCCAAGTTCAGTATCGGCCGTAAAAGTTGATGGTGAGCGCGCATACGATCGAGTCCGTGCGGGCGAAGTAGTTGAATTAGCGGCACGCGAAGTCACGATTAGTCAGTTAGATATTCTGCAGATTCGAAGACTAGGTGCAAGGATTGAAGTCGATATCGAAGTGACGTGTTCTGCTGGGACTTTTATCCGCGCTATCGCCAGAGATTGTGGTGCAGCGCTGGGAGTTGGAGGACATTTAAGTTCACTGCGCCGCAGTCGCGTTGCTGGATTTGGATTGGATCGCGCGATTTCACTCACCCAGTTAAAGAGTGAGCAGTTCACGGTTTTGCCTCTGACTGATGTTGCCCGTGCAACTTTTAAAGTTCGCGACTTAGGGTTGGATGAACGAAGTGAGCTTTCCTTTGGGCGCGCACTGACTGCCAATTCAACCGATGACATTTATGCGGGTATTAGCGCAGATAATGAATTGATTGCACTTTTATCCAATAAAGATGGCTTTGCTAAGCCGATCGCCGTGTTCGCGGCGGCTAAGTGAGTAGTGGATAATAGTGATATGAGCGTCGTTGTAATCGGAGTTTTTGATGGAGTCCATAAGGGACATCAAGATGTACTCAATCGTGCAAAAGCTCTTGCAGGTGATGAAAAGATAATCGCGCTTACTTTTGATCCACATCCAGCCTCAATCTTTGCGCCAGATCGCGCACCTACCATGCTCACAATTTTGACTGATCGAATTGAGTTACTGAAGATACATAATGCTGATCAGGTGGCCGTAATTAAATTTACCTCAGAGTTTGCAACAATGAGTCCAGAGGATTTTGTTAACAAAATTCTTATAGAACAACTTCATGCATCCACAGTCATCGTTGGAGCCAATTTTACTTATGGTCATAAAGCTGCCGGAAATGTAACAACGCTTGCAGCACACACCGAATTTGAAACAATTGCACTCGACCTCACGCCCAATGATGGGGAAGTGGTTTCATCAAC
>WLKQ01000074.1 GCA_009701185.1 Actinomycetota bacterium
GTTTACATAGCTAACTGCATTGCTGCAATTACTGGTGGTCTCTTACACCGCCGTTTCACCCTTACCTTTTATTTCTAAAAGGCGGTTTGCTTTCTGTTGCACTAATCCCGCGGATTGCTCCGGGTGGGCGTTACCCACCACTTTGCTCTATGGAGTCCGGACTTTCCTCGGTACCTTGCGGCAACGCGGTGATCCGGGCGACTCTTCTTGGGTTAAGGATACGGGTAATTGATATGTTCTTGTAATCCCTTTAAATATGGGCAAGAGTTCGCGAATGCACACGAGCCGAGAAGTCGTTTATTCCAGTGCTGGTGGCGCAGCGGCCAGTCAGCCTTTGGCAGTGCGTGCTGCGATATCGATTCTTAAACAAGGTGGCTCATTTATTGATGCAGGCATCGCGCTGAGCGCAGTTATTAGCGTTGTAGAACCAGGCGCATCACACCTTGGCGGAGATGCTTTTTTAATTACGCACCATGCAGGCACAAATGAAAATCTTGCATTCAATGGAAGTGGTGAAGCACCACATGCAGCAACACCTTCGGCATATGCCGATGGAATTCCTCTGCACGGATATAAATCGGCGACGGTTCCAGGGTTAGTTTCAACTTGGTTTGCCGCACATGAACGTTATGGAAAACTGTCAATGCAGCAGTTGTTGGCTCCGGCGATTGAGTATGCCGAGAATGGTTTTGCGGCAACACCCGGGTTTGTAAAACGCATCGCTGGGCATTTAGCGATTGCGCCAGATACCGAAATTTTTAAAGCTATGGGAATAGATCCAGCGGTAAAAGTTGGAGAAATTGTTATACAAAAAGATCTTGCCCAATCTCTTCGCTTAATTGCTGAGCAAGGCCGCAGCGCTTTTTATCAAGGCGAGATTGCGAATAAACTTATAACTGGCTCTGATAACTGGTTTAACTCCGATGATTTGAATTCGCATACAACTCGGGTCCTTGATCCCCTTGCTGTGAAATACCGCGGAGCAACTGTTTTTGGTCAGCCACCACCAAGCCAGGGAATGATTTTGTTAGAAGAGTTACTTCTGTGCGAACGCTTTGATATGTCTTCCCTTGATGAGGCCGATCGCATTCACGTTGGCGTAGAGTCAAAGAAAATTGGCTTTGCGGATAGGAATCTAACGCTTGCAGATCCAGAGTTTCTGGATGTTAATGTTGAGAAAATTCTGTCTAAAGAAAATATAGATGTACGAAGTCCGCAAATTGATCTTAATAAAGCTAATAATGACCGTACTAAATCCCAAGAAGGCAGCGATACAACGTATTTCTTAGTTGTCGATAGTGAAGGTAATGCGGTTTCTTGGATTCAATCGGTCTTTCATGGCTTTGGAAGCTCATGGGTTATCCCTGGTACTGGAATTGTGCTCAATAACCGTCTTACTGGTTTCTCACTTCACCCCCAATCTCCAAATATCATCGCACCAGGCAAGCGCCCTGCGCACACATTGAATGCGTGGACGGCTACACGTGCAGATGGTTCGCTCTATTTAGTGGGCGGAACGCCTGGGGCAAATATCCAAGTTCAAACTAATTTGCAGCTGATACTTAATGTGATTGACCTGAAGATGAATGTCCAAGAAGCGGTTGAAGCACCGCGTTGGCAACACTTAAGCATCGCAGGTCAAAGCTCTTTGGAAGAGTTAGGCGATGGTGTGCTTGAGATAGAAGAGCGTGTCTCGACGCCGGTGATTGATGCACTTAAAGCAAAAGGTCACGACGTACAAGTAATTGGTCCGTGGGCGCATGGTTCATCAGTGCAATTATTAGAAGTTCTAGATAATGGCACGTATGCCTTTGGTTCGGACCCTCGGTGTGATGGCATTGCAGAGGGTATTTAAACAATAGAACAAAGCGTGGACAACCTCTACGATAAGGACATGTCATCGCTGCCCAATGATCCTCGGTGGGTTCGTGCCAATACTTTATTTTCACACACCAGTAGTAACGCTGATTTCGCATTAATTGGCGTTCCAGCACATGAGAGTTCTATTTCACAAAACAATGCACACCTAACTCCGGCGGCAATTAGAGAGGCCCTAGCTCGGTACTCAACCTTTTCAACTTCTGCCGGCCTTGATCTATCAGGTGGATCCTTTACCGATTTAGGTGATGTGCAATCCCCTGACGGCGAAGAAGGTCGTCGGCGCGTAAAAACTGCAGTTAAGGGCCTACTAGATCAGCACAAATTGCTAGTCGCCCTGGGTGGAGATAACTCAATTACATACTCTGTAGCATCTAGTTTGTGGCCAGATTTATCTAACGTTGGCTTGATTACCTTTGATGCACATCATGATTTACGTGATGGTCACAGCAATGGTTCACCTGTGTGGGAACTCATTCAAGCTGGGTTGCCCGGTAACAATATTGTGCAGATTGGTATCGCTGACTTTGCTAATAGCGCTGAATACAGTGCTCGTGCTAAAGAAAATGGAATCACCGTAATTTTGCGTGCAGATTTGCGGACGCGTTCAATTGCCGATGTTGTTCACCAAGCCCTCGATATTGCAGGTGCAGGTGGACGCGAAATCTATGTTGATTTAGATGTTGATGTTTGTGACCGCAGCGTTGTACCAGCCTGTCCTGCAGCGATGCCAGGTGGAATCAGCGCTGATGAATTACGTCAAGGTGCATTCTTATTGGCAGCTGATGAGCGAGTACGTGCACTTGATATAACTGAGATAGATGCCTCAATTGATTCGGCAGATCAGCGCACAGTTCGCCTGGCCGCATTGTTGGTTTTAGAGGCCGCATCTGGTTTAGCTTCTAGATAAGCGTTGTCACAACTTCCTTGGCTGCAGAAAGAACCGCCCCTGAGTTAATCAACGCCGTAGCCGCTTCAAGTTCAGGTGATAAAAAGCGATCTGGACCTACACCTGGCACTGTTTTACGAAGCTCTGCAATTACGCGCGCCGTTGCCGGTGAAGGTGTCAAACCTTCGCGAAACTCAATGGCACGCGCCGATGTCACTAATTCAATCGCCAGAATCCGAGCTAAGTTCTCAACTACCTTGCGCAGTTTGCGCGCTGCAGACCAACCCATTGAAACATGATCCTCTTGCATCGCCGATGATGGAATCGAATCAACGCTTGCTGGGGTAGATAAACGCTTGTTTTCACTGACTAATCCAGCTTGTGTGTACTGCGCGATCATTAACCCGGAATCAACACCAGGATCGTGAGCTAAGAATGGTGGCAGGCCAGCAGATCTGTGTTGATCAAGTGCGCGGTCTGTCCGGCGCTCAGCCATTGATCCTAAATCAGTTGCGGCGATTGCTAGAAAATCTAAAACATAACCAACTGGAGCACCATGAAAATTACCATTTGATTCAACGCGACCATCGGGCATCACAACTGGATTGTCGATCGAGCTGGCTAATTCGCGGGCAGCAATTGTTGAGGCGTGCGTAATAGTGTCGCGTACTGCGCCATTGACTTGCGGTGCGCAGCGCAATGAGTATGCATCCTGTACACGCGAATCATTTTCTAAGTGTGAAGCGACAATGCCTGAGTTCTGAAGCATGGCATAAATATTTGCCGCACTTACCGCTTGGCCAACTTGTGGGCGAAGTGGAGCATGTAAATCTGGTGCAAAGACGCGATCGGTTCCGAGTAAGCCTTCGATACTCATTGCCGTTGTTATATCGGCAACTGCGCACAAGCGTTCTAGGTCAGCACAAGCCATGATTAACATTCCGAGCATTCCATCGGTGCCGTTGATGAGCGCTAAGCCTTCTTTAGCCTCTAATTCAATCGGTGTGATTCCAGCAGCATTCAAAGCTTGCATTGTTGGCATTTCAATTCCGTTAGCGTCATGGACTCGACCTTCACCCATTAAGGCAAGTGCGCAGTGCGAGAGCGGAGCTAAGTCGCCACTGCAACCGAGTGAACCAAACTCTGGAACAACTGGCGTAATGCCTTTATTGAGGAATTCAACATAAGCCTGTGCCAGCGCTACACGCACACCAGTTCGTCCTGAAGCCATTGTGCGTAGGCGTAAAAACATCAGTGCTCGCACTACTTCACGCTCAATTGCTGGACCTACACCGGCGGCATGAGACCTGATCAAAGATTTCTGCAACTGCACTCGATCTTCTACGTCAATGTGTCGGTTTGCCAATGCACCAAAGCCAGTTGAAACACCATAGACCGGAACTCCACCAGCGGCGTAGCCCTCAATAAATTTTCTGGATGTACTCATTGCATCGAGGGCGCTCTGCGACAGCTCTACTTGTGCGCCATGGCGTGCCACATCAAGAACATCGGCGAAGGTAACTCCTGCAATCGATAACGTGATTGTTTTAGATGAGCTGGAGGCCATTGCGCCAAACCTGTTCTACTAAGTTAACA
>WLKQ01000075.1 GCA_009701185.1 Actinomycetota bacterium
GAGAGTTCGATCTTTGCCTTTTCAGCAGCTTCACGAATACGTTGCATCGCCATCTTGTCTTTTGTTAAATCGATTCCGTTTTGTGAACCAAAGTTTTGAACAAGGAAGTCAACTAGTGCTTGATCCCAGTCATCTCCACCTAAGTGGTTATCGCCATTAGTTGCCTTTACTTCAACAACACCATCGCCGATTTCAAGAAGTGATACGTCGAAAGTTCCGCCACCTAAGTCAAAAACAAGAATGGTCTGCTCTTGATCGGCTTTATCTAAACCGTAAGCGAGCGCTGCAGCAGTTGGCTCGTTGATGATTCGCAAAACATTGAGTCCGGCAATTTCGCCAGCCTCTTTGGTTGCTTGACGTTGTGCGTCATTGAAATATGCGGGAACTGTAATAACTGCATCGGTAACAGTTTCACCTAGGTATGACTCGGCATCGCGCTTTAGCTTTTGCAAAACACGTGCTGAAATTTCTTGTGGTGTGTATTTCTTGCCATCGATATCGATGGACCAGTCTGTGCCCATGTGACGCTTTACTGAACGGATCGTGCGATCTACGTTTGTTACAGATTGGCGCTTGGCCACTTCACCGACGAGGACCTCGCCGTTTTTTGCGAAGGCGACGATCGATGGGGTCGTACGAGCGCCTTCAGCGTTAGCGATAACGGTGGCTTCTCCACCTTCTAGGACCGATACGCAACTATTTGTCGTTCCGAGGTCGATTCCAACTGCTCTAGCCATTGTTTGCTGCTCCTTTTATCTCGCTCGAGCCTGGGATAGGGTCGAGGTCTGCTTCAAACCTGAGTCCATCTTACCTAAAAGGTTGAGTCGAAGCGACTCAGGTTTGCTACTCAGGGAACAGTGCTTGGCGGGGGTTTATTCCCTAACCTATGGCCATGAACCTGACATATGTAGTTATCGCCTACGGCATCACGATCGCAGCCCTAGCCCTTATGGCGGTGCGCACCCGCCAGCTCATCGGTATCTATAAAAAGGGTCAGCCAGATCCAACCCGTAGCAATGATCGTGGCAAGCGTTTGCGTATGGCGCTTAGTGAAATTCTCGGTCACACCAAGATGTTTAATTTCACTGTTGTTGGGTTTGCTCACTGGTTCGTCATGGTTGGTTTCGTAGTTTTATTTGGGACTTTAATTACTGCTTACGGTCAATTAATCAATCCAGAGTTCACGCTTCCTCTAGTTGGCCACTTATGGCCATATGAATATTTCACAGAGTTGATCGCTTGGGCAACTGGAATTGGAATTGTTACTTTAATTGGAATTCGTCAAGGTACCCGTCTTACTCGCAAAGGCCGAGCATCTCGTTTTTACGGTTCAGGAATGCGCAAGGCTTATTATGTAGAAGCCACGATCCTCGTTATCGTTTTTTGTGTTATTTCTTTGCGCGGACTTGAAGGCGCACTCTCTGATGAAGTTAAGTGGAATCGTCACTATGTAACAACGTGGTTCATCGCATCTCATTTAAAAGCCTGGACACTTGGACAATTAATTTCAACGGTGCAATTAGTCGCTACCGTTAAAATCGTTGTTTCGATGGCGTGGTTCATCGTGATTGCAAGTAACTTAACTATGGGTGTTGCGTGGCACCGATTCTTAGCGCCATTTAATATTTTCTTCCGTCGAAATGCCGATGGAAAATCTTCATTAGGACCCTTGCCTGCCATGTTGTCCCATGGTGAAGTAATTAATTTTGAAGATCCAAAAGATGATGACGTCTTTGGATTAGGTACTCGCGCCGACATTACCTGGAAGGGTCTGTTGGATATGAGCACATGCACTGAGTGTGGTCGTTGCCAATCACAATGCCCGGCTTGGCACACTGATAAACCGCTGTCGCCAAAGCTTTTAATCATGGCTATGCGTGATCATGCCTTTGCCAAGACGGTTGAAACTGAAGCAATGGTTGGTGAGGGCGCACCGATTTCACTGGATGTTTTGTGGTCATGTACAACATGTGGAGCGTGTGTGAACGAGTGCCCTGTCGATATCGAACATATCGATCACATCGTTAATATGCGTCGTTTCCAAGTATTGGTGGAGTCAAACTTTCCAACTGAACTCGGTGGAACTTTCCGTAACTTAGAACAGGCCGGTAACCCATGGGGTGCGAATAGAAATGATCGCGAGGCGTGGATTGCAGAGTGTGATTTCCCTGTTCGCGTTGTTGAAGGAACACTTCCAGAGGAAGTTGAATATTTATTCTGGGTAGGTTGTGCTGGTGCATATGATGAGCGTGCAAAGAAAACAACTAAAGCCGTTGCTGAACTTTTGTACATGGCGGGTGTGAACTTTGCTGTTCTTGGAAAAAAGGAAACATGTACCGGTGATCCTGCCCGTCGTGCTGGAAATGAATTTTTGTATCAAATCTTGGCCGCAGAAAATATCGAGACCTTCAAGGAAGTGTTCGAGGGTCGTACCAAGGGAACTAAAAAAGTAGTTGTCACCTGTCCTCATTGCTTCACAACAATTGGTCGTGATTACGCACAAAGTGGTTTTGAATTAGAGATGGTTCACCACACTCAACTGCTAAATCAACTACTCCGCGAGAAAAAACTTCTGCCAATTAAAATGAGTCACACTGCGATGACTTATCACGATCCATGTTATTTGGGTCGACACAATGAGATTTATCAACCACCGCGCGAATTGTTAGAAGCAACTGGCGCTGAAATCACTGAGATGCCACGCAATAAAGAGCGCTCGTTCTGTTGCGGTGCCGGTGGCGGCCGCATGTGGATGGAAGAAAAACTTGGCACTCAGATCAACCTCAACCGTGTCGATGAGGCAATCGCTACGGGTGTTGCAGAGTTGGCCGTTGCCTGTCCGTTCTGCCGAGTTATGACGACCGATGGAATGACAGCTAGATCGGCCGATGTAGAGGTTTTAGACGTCGCTCAGATCCTTTTACGCTCAGTTAAGGGCTAAATCTAGGGTCTTTCTCAGGAAGCTCCCAGTTCATGGGAGCATTGTGCAGCTATGACTACAACCGCAGAAAAGAGCATGCAACGCATCCTCGTCGTTGACGACGAAGCAAGTATCAGTGAATTGATCTCTACCAGCCTTCGCTTTGTCGGCTTCGATGTTCGAACTGCAGCTAATGGTGCACAAGCACTTGCAATGGCAGAAGAGTTTCGCCCGCACGCCATGGTTCTAGATGTCATGTTGCCCGATGTTGATGGTTTTGATGTGTGTAAAGCAATCCGCAATGAAGGTGTCTCGACCGGCGTGCTGTTCTTGACTGCAAAAGATGGCATGGAAGATAAAGTCAAAGGTTTAACTCTCGGTGGCGATGATTATATGACCAAGCCATTTTCATTAGAGGAGTTAGTTGCGCGTTTACGTGCATTACTTCGACGAACTGGCGTAACTGAAATTGCAATTGACGATGAAAAAATGCGTTTTGCAGATTTAGAACTCGATGAGGCAACTCACGAAGTTCGTCGTGCGGGCACTTTGTTAGATCTTTCTCCAACCGAGTTTGCATTAATTCGTTATTTAATAATTAACGCCGATCGCGTGGTATCAAAATCGCAGATCTTGGATCACGTCTGGCAGTACGACTTCCGCGGAGATGCTGGAATTGTTGAAACGTATGTTTCTTATCTACGTAAAAAAATTGACTGCTTTGATCCACCACTAATTCATACAGTTCGTGGCGTGGGTTATCGACTTCGGATGCCGCCTAAATAGAGATGAAGTCACCGATTAGCAACTGGTCCTTACGCAACCGTTTAACGGTTGGCGTGTTAGTTCTTTCTGCTATCGGTTTTATTGGAGCTGGCCTAGGCGCCCAAGGTGCACTAAAGAGTTATTTAATCGGCCAAGTAGATGATCAACTAATAAGTGTTATTGGTGGAACAACCTCTCGCGTTAATCAGGCCGGAATTGTCAATGACGAAGAAACTAATCCGCGCACTTACGAAGCTGAAGAGGGTTCACGTCGTGCTGCTGCAGCACCAGTAACTCCGCTTAATCGCGTTCCTACAAGCATCTCTGTAACTGTTTTAGATCCATTTGGTAATTTAGTTGGGGGTATTGGCGGCGACTTAAATGCCAATAAAATCACCGATTTCGTAACGGGTTTACTTCCTTCACAAGTAGCAGCATTTGGGAATAGACCATTTACTATTCAAGCCCCTGGAGCTGATTTTCGAGTTGTCACTCAAGTTTTACCGTCGGCAACGGGAAGCGTAATTGTTGCGCAGTCTCTAGCTGATTTTGATAAGACAACTCATCGTATTGGTCGTGTGTTTTTGTTCATTGGCTTTATTGTCTTACTGCTCATTGCTTTCGCAGCACGCCAAGTTATCAAATTAAGTATGAAGCCACTTGA
>WLKQ01000076.1 GCA_009701185.1 Actinomycetota bacterium
GGGTTTCATCTGTTCGCGCACAGTCGACCAACGTATAGATAGTGAAGGTAACTATTAACAGGGGGAGCAGTAAGCGTGACATGGATTTATTGTATCGCTAAGGCAAGTGCAAAAACCGCCGCAAAGATAAGCTGTAATTTCCCCGTCTTGCCTAGAAGTGGAATTAATTGAGCTCCGCTTGCGCCACCTAAGACTGAACGGGCTAGAGAAAAAGTAAGTGGAGTTACTAAAAGGGTGAGCATCGCCAGTGGTTTAAAAGTGGCAATTGCAGCCGTGTGGGCCAAAGCAAGCAGAGCAGCAAAGAAACGCCTAGATGTTGCTTCTCCCATTCGAACTGCAAGAGTTCGTTTACCCACTAACTCATCTTGCGCACGATCTCTTAGATTGTTGATCGAAAGAATCGCACATGAGAGCGCTCCCATTGGAATAGCAACAATAAAACTCATCAGCGTTATTTTCTCGCTTTGCACGTAAAAGCTACCGACGGTCGCAACTATTCCAAAAAAGATAAATACTGATAACTCACCTAAACTGTTATAACCATAAGGATGTTTACCACCGGTGTAGTTCCATGCAGCAAGAATTGCCAGTACGCCAATAGCAATCAAAAATGGCGACGTTAAATGAGCGAGCCACAGTCCAGCAATTGATGCAATACCAAAAGAAATAAAAGCCGCACTCTTAACTGAGCGAGCACTAGCAAGCCCGCTTGCAACTAATCGAGTTGGACCAATTCGATGTGTATCGCTGCCTTTAACGCCATCTGAATAATCATTGGCATAGTTCACGCCGATTTGTAGCCATAAACCCACCTTTAATGCCAATGCAGCACGAAACCAGTTGAACTCTGGTCCGGCAAGGGCGGAGGCAACAACGATTGGTGCGATGGCTGCGGGCAAAGTGCGAGGGCGTGCACCCAGAATCCATTTATTCATGGTCAACCATTCTCGTCAGTGTCATACGGTCTATTTTTCCTATACCTAGCAACGGAAGTGAGTCTAGAAAGTGAATTCCTTTTGGTTTTGCAATACCGCCCAAAGCGGCTTCAAGGTAATGCGAAATCTCTGTCTCTGTAACATCACCAACAACTGCAACATGTAGTGCGTGACCCCATTGCGGATCATTGACGGCAAAAGCTGCACATTCAATCTCTGGAAAACGAACCGACAATGTTGCTTCGATTGCAATAAGCGATAAGTTTTCACCACCAGAGATTATTACATCATCAGATCGTCCTTTTACGACAAGCTTTCCATCGATAATTTCACCTAAATCATTAGTTGTAAACCAACCATCTTTGAGATTAAACAGCTCGGGCGTATTTAAATAACTGTTTGCTAAAACTGAACCCCGGATTGCAATCGCTCCATGTTCGCTTACTCTGAACTCAACACCTGCGAGTGGCTTGCCATCATAAATACATCCACCACAAGTTTCAGTCATCCCATACGTTTCAATAATTCGGATTCCTGCAGCTTCTGCTTCTGCGCGCAACGCAGGTGAGAGCGCTGCGCCTCCAACTAGAACTGCGCGCGCTTTTTGAAGATGCCTTAGCAATATCGCATCAGAGTTCAATGCTCTGAAAAGTTGCGTTGGGACGATAGAAGTAAAATCTACAACCGGGTATTCGCCGTGGAAATTTCGCAGATCAACTGGAAGTGTGCCAACTTCCATCGAACGAAGAATGACGTTGATGCCCGCAATATGTGTGGTGGGTAAAAGTAATGACCACGTAGACCCGTTAGCGGCTCCGAGATAAGAATTAGCTGCGCGCGCCGAGGCCAACAGGGACTGAGAAGTAAAAGCAACCTCTTTGATAAGACCTGAACTTCCACTTGTTCCTATTACTACTGCTATGGACGAGGGGCAGATTTCTGTGCCAACCTCGGCCAATTTCAGGGCAGGACCAGCTCCTGCAAGTGCTCGCGCAAGAAGCCCCGCTAATTCAGGGAGTTCGCACGCAGGGCTGACCCGCAGTAATTCTCGTTGTGACTTCATATCCATTGCAGCCGTAGGCTATCGCTAGCAACGTTAGTGGAGGAAATATGAGCAACCCGATTAATAGTGATTTTGGTAGCCGTGAGCTGCCAGAGTGGAGAACCGCCCCGGGCGGGGAGAGTTTTATTGATATTACGTATCAGGTTGGCGATGCAATCGCGAAGATAACTATCAATCGCCCACAGGTTCACAACGCTTTTCGTCCACAAACAATCATTGAACTTATCGAGGCATTTTCACTCGCCCGTGACAATGAGGAAGTTGGCGTCATTATTTTGACTGGCGCAGGCAACGAAGCATTTTGTTCAGGTGGAGACATCAGCGTGCGAGGAGATGATGGCTACCTCGGTGAGGACGCTTTAGCTCACAAGGGTATTGGCCGACTCAATGTTTTAGATTTACAGATACAGATTCGCCGAACACCAAAACCAGTTATTGCGATGGTTGCTGGTTGGGCAATTGGCGGCGGTCATGTATTACACGTTGTATGCGATCTAACTATTGCTGCAGATAATGCAAAGTTTGGTCAGACCGGCCCTAAGGTTGGTTCTTTCGATGGTGGTTATGGTGCTGGATTATTAGCAGCGCATGTTGGTCAGAAAAAAGCACGTGAGATTTGGTTTATGACGCGTCAATATGATGCGCAAGAAGCGCTCGCCATGGGATTAGTAAACACAGTGGTTCCGATTGCCGATCTAGAAGCCGAAACAGTTTCTTGGTGTCGTGAGATGTTACGTAATTCTCCACTGGCACTTCGTTTGCTTAAATCAAGTCTGAATGCCGCAGATGATGGTCAAGCAGGTATTCAACAATTGGCCGGTGATGCAACGCTTTTGTTTTACATGAGCGAAGAAGGACAAGAAGGCCGCGATGCATATAAAGAGAAACGCAAACCTAATTTTGAAAAGTATCCGAAGCGTCCGTAGCTAATGCTTGATTCAATCCTGGGCTCATTGAGAGTTGTTGCACTTGCAACTAAAACCGATTTCCGCTCGGTCACATCGCGCGAGGTCGCCCTCTTTGAAGGAGCTCATGGATGGGGTGAGTTTTCACCATTTTTGGAGTACAACTACAACGAATCAGTTCCGTGGCTAACAAGTGCCATAGAAGCCGCTTTCGTCCCAGCGCCTGTAGCTTTACGCTCAGAAATTATTGTAAATGCAACCCTGCCAGCGTTAAATAACGCGCAAGAGATTGAGTCACTTCTGGATTCTTATCCAGGCTGTTCAGTAATTAAAGTAAAAGTGGGAACCGATGCAATAAAAGATTTAGAGCGTTTAGCGATAATTCGAGAGCTTCGCCCAGATGCAAAAATTAGAATTGATGTAAATGGATTATGGGATGTTGATCAAGCAACTTCTTTTCTTAAGACAGCTGGCGACATCGAGTATGTAGAACAACCATGTGCAACAGTGGAAGAATTACGTGAGTTAAAAAAACGCACAGATGTAAAAATTGTTGGTGATGAAGTAATTCGAAAAGCCGCGAATCCATTTGCTGTCGATTTATCTGGTGCCGTAGATATTCTTATGTTGAAAGTTGCTCCTTTAGGTGGCATCACTCGTGCACTTGAAATTGCTGAGCATCATCAACTGCCACTTGTGGTATCGAGCGCTCTTGAAAGTGCAGTAGGAATCTCCTATGGACTACAACTAGCGAGTGCTCTTCCATCGCTAAATTTTGCATGTGGCTTAGGTACTGGCTCTCTTTTAGCAGTTGATGTTGCACATCTTCCTATCAAAGATGGAAAGATTGAACTTGATGATGTGCGGCCGGAATCTGCATTACTCAATAAGTTGGCAGTATCCAATGAGCGATTAAACTGGTGGAAGAATAGAATTCGCATGACCTGGAGCGCAGGAGCTGAGCGTTATGTAAACGAGAGAGGTTGGACCATATGAATGCTTCAACCTCATTAGCGCGCGTTATTGTTCGACAGATCATTGATGCCGGAATCACTGACGTAGTGATCTCGCCAGGCTCTAGAAATGCCCCACTTACGCTTGCTTTTCACGCTGCAGCTAAGCGTGGCTTAATCACTATGCATGTGCGCATCGATGAGCGCACTGCAGCGTTTTTCGCCTTAGGTCTCATTAAATCCTCCGGCCGACCGGTTCCAGTTGTATGTACGAGCGGAACTGCAGTTGCCAATTATCATCCAGCTGTTTTAGAAGCCAGTCATACCAATGCACCGCTTTTAGTTTTATCGGCCGATCGTCCAGCTATGTTGCGCAGAACTGGTGCTAATCAAACTACTGAGCAGGCACGGTTGTACGGAAAAGCAGTTCGCTATTTTGCCGACGTTGATGGGCCGGTTTTCCCAATGGAGTTACC
>WLKQ01000077.1 GCA_009701185.1 Actinomycetota bacterium
AAGCCCCTCGATAACCAATGAAGGAGTAAGACCATGGCAAGTAAGAGCGCGGACGTACGTCCAAAGATCACCATGGCCTGCGTTGATTGCAAAGAGCGTAACTACATTACAAAGAAGAACCGCCGCAACGATCCAGACCGTATGGAGCTTAAGAAGTTCTGTCCACGTTGCAAGTTGTCAACGCTTCACCGCGAAACCCGCTAATGATCAATCCCGATTCTGTCGGGCGCACTTTTGAAGGTGCAGATGTCATTACCGTTACACAATCTGAGATTGATGCTTTTGCTGCCGTAATTGGTGAAACACAAACATCTGTTGCACCTCCAACTTTTTCCATTCGAATTTCACTTTCTCAATATGAATCTATTTTGACTCAACCTGAAATCGGTGTTGACTGGACTCGCTTAGTTCATGGCGATCAGAAGTTTGAAATCTACCGATCAATTGTTGCCGGTGATACTTTTAAATGCTCTGCAACAATCGAAACATTAAGAGTGGCTGCCGGAAATGAAATCATCAGCGTGCGCTCTGATTTACGTAGCGGAGAAGAGTTAGTTGTTTCTTCATGGTCAACATTGGTGGTGCGCGGATGATTGATGTTGGCTCAACACTTGATGAACACATTTACTTAATAGACCGCGCATTGCTAAAGGCATATGCCGATGCAAGCGGAGATCACAATCCTATTCATCAAAATGAAGAGTTTGCCTTATCTGTCGGGCTGCCAAATGTGATTGCTCATGGAATGCTCACTATGGCATTAGCAGGTAAGTATGTAAGTGACTGGGCTGGGGGTTCAGCCACTGTAAAAGAGTTCTCAGCCAGATTTATAAAGCCAGTTATAGTTCCAGCAGGCGAGCAGGTAGATTTAACTATTAATGCGACTGTAGTAGAAATCAATGGCAATCAGATTAAATTAGATATTGTTGCTACGTCGGCCGGCGTAAAAGTTTTAGGAATGGCCAAAGCAGTAGTCATTAAATGAGCGCGCCAGATTCAGTAATTGAGTTAGCAAATGCGCGTATACAGGCGCGAGAGATGAAAGATTTTTCGTTGGCAGATAAGTTGCGAAATAAAATAGCTCAAGCCGGATATGAAGTAGTAGATATAGCCGAAGGCTATGAACTGCGTGAAAAGGCGGCTTTTATAACGCTGGCATTTGCTCGAGATATCAACCCAATAGATTTGGAAAAAGAAGTATCAGTAGCCATGATTGTGGATGGCTACACCGACGATGCACTCGAGAGCATCAATCTGATTAAGCAACACAGTGATTGCGGCATAGTCATTCTCTCTATCGGAGATCCTGGACGGCTAGTTGAAGCGATGGACTTTCGAACTTATTTATTTGCCGTCCATCCTGGTGCAAGTTGGGGTGATTGTGCCAATGTCTTGTTGCAAAAAATTCAAAGCACATATGTAGTCCTTGTAGATCCTGCTACTCGTTTGATTGGTGATGCGATTTCGCCAGCAATCGACGAGTTAAAAAAGGGTGAGTTTGTCGCAGTTGGTTGGCGCGGGGGATTAATAGATACCGACAATGAGTGGCGCAGTGTTATAGACAAAGGTGTTGGTGAAGTCGATGCGTTGCACTCCTTCTTTATCGCTTTTACGCGCGAAGCGATTCTAGAAACCGGTGGTTTTAATCTTCGCGCGGTGTATTTCCATAATGCCGATATTGAGATGTCATTAAAGATTCGCCAAGCTGGCGGACGCTTATTGCAGATGGATCTACCTCTAGAGCTTGGTCGCCACCATGCCTATGAGGATGCTGATCCGGCCTATCGCGACCAGCAGTCTGAAAAGAATCTCAACCGTTTGCTAGATCGCTTTAAAGGTAAGAGCGCAATTTTGTCTCCACGTCGCTAACCTTTGACTATGACCGAGCTATCCAAATACACCAGCCTTCGAGTGGGCGGCCCGGCAACCTCATTTGTTCAAGTCTCTAGCGAAACTGAAATCATCGCAGCGATTGAAGCGGCAGGGGATTCGCCGATTTTCATCATGGGTGGTGGAACAAATGTTTTAGTTGCCGATAGTGGTTTTGCTGGCACCGTCATTCGTATTGCAAATAACAGCGTTGAAGCAGAAATCGATGCATGTAGCGGTGCCACGCTGACAATTGGCGCAGGTGAAGATTGGGACAACTTTGTTAAGACAACAATTGCTCGGGGATTCGCCGGTCTTGAAACTCTGAGCGGAATTCCTGGAACAGTTGGCGCAGCGCCTATTCAAAATATTGGTGCCTATGGACACGAAGTAAGTGAATTCATCACCCGAGTTCGAACATATGATCGTGAAAAGAAAGCGATTCACACTTTTACTAATGCCGAGTGTCAATTTTCTTATCGAAACTCATACTTTAAAGAACATCCCGGTCGATACGTTGTACTTGATGTCGCCTTCCAACTACGTATTGGTGAAATGACAACACCAATTACTTATCTAGAACTTGCAAAAAAACTAGGAATTGAACTTGGAGACAAAACATCGGTCACAGATTGCCGCACCGCAGTTCTAGAGCTTCGAGCTAATAAAGGAATGCTGCTTTCACCAGATGATCACGACTCGTGGTCTGCTGGTTCCTTTTTTACAAATCCGATTATTTCTCAACAAGCTGCCGACGCTCTGCCGAATTCTGCGCCGAAGTGGCCATTAAATGATGGACGAGTAAAAGTTTCTGCAGCATGGTTAATTGAAAACTCTGGAATTCATAAAGGTGATGAACTTGGTGGAGCACGCATTTCAACGAAACATGTTTTAGCGTTAACTAATTCAGGTACTGCAACTGCAAATGATATTGCAGCTTTAGCCAAACGCGCACGCGATCATGTTCAGAAAGCTTTTGGAATTACGTTAGTTGCTGAAGTCAACCTCGTTGGAATCGAGCTTTAGCCTTCAGTAAGTAGGGCTTTTATTCGCCCGATACCTTCAACGATATCCGCATCGCTAGTGGCATAAGAAAAACGCAAGTACCCAGAAGGTCCAAAAGCTTCACCAGGTACGGCGGCAACTTCAACTTCATCGAGCAAGATCGTTGCAAGTTCGGCTGATGTAGTTGGAGTTTTACCGCGGATAGCCTTACCTAGCGCACCTTTTACAGATGGATAGACGTAGAAAGCACCTTGAGGTGTTGGACAAACGAATCCGGGTACCTCATTGAGTAGATCAACAATTAATTTGCGTCGACGGTTAAATGCTTCACCCATCATATGAACTGCAGATAAGTCTCCACTGACTGCAGCAAGGGCTGCACGTTGAGAAACATTTGAAACATTCGAAGTTAAGTGTGACTGCAAATTAGTCGCTGCTTTAATTACATCTTTAGGACCAATCATCCAGCCCACACGCCAACCTGTCATTGCATATGTTTTAGCAACACCATTCAAAATTATGCACGTGTCTGCTATTGCTGGTACAACTACAGGCAAACTTGGTGCTGTTGCACCGTCATACAATAAATGCTCATAAATCTCATCAGAAATAATCCAAATATTATTCTTCAAAGCCCATTCACCAATTGCTTTAACTTGCTCTGGCGAATATACAGAGCCCGTTGGATTAGATGGTGAACAAAAGAGAAGCGCTTTAGTTTTTGGAGTACGCGCAGATTCTAGTTGGTCAACGCTTACTAAATAATTCTGAGTTTCATCAGCGAAAACTTCAACGGCTGTGCCACCTGCCAGTTTGATGCACTCTGGGTATGTGGTCCAATATGGTGACGGCAATAAAACTTCATCACCATCATTAATGATGGTTGCAAATGCTTGATAGACAGCCTGCTTGCCACCATTTGTAATTAATACTTGATCAACAGTTATATTAAGATTGGAATCTCGCTTTGTTTTAGCAACGATCGCTTCACGAAGTTCAGGCAGTCCAGGAGTTGGTGTGTAGCGATGATTTGCTACAACTCGTGCTGCTGCAGCTGCGGCATCGACGATGTAATCTGGCGTTGGAAAATCTGGCTCACCCGCACCAAAACCGATAACTGGTCGTCCGGCAGCCTTTAACGCCTTGGCCTTGCCGTCAACGGCCAGGGTCGCAGATTCTGCAATGGCAGCGATTCGGGATGAGATTCGAGGTTTCATGGGGCTAAGTCTGCCGTATCTCTGGCGCGAGTTAGACCTGAGGCCCCCCTTGCCCCTACACTTCAACGCTCACGAGGGTTTGCTTTTCCCTATGGTTTTGCCATGCCTTCGTGCGAAGGGCAGTAGCTCAATTGGCTAGAGTTGCCGTCTCCAAAGCGGCCGGTTGGGGGTTCGAGTCCCTCCTGCCCTGCAAGTTGTACACG
>WLKQ01000078.1 GCA_009701185.1 Actinomycetota bacterium
GGGAAGATGGTCGCGGTTGGTTTACAACAGAGCCTTTTAGTGAAATTGAAACCTTTGATTTCCCTGAAGGTATTGGACCAGTTGAGTGTGTGAATGTAGAACATGAAGAAGTTGTTTTGATTCCTCAAAAAGTCGATGCGAAGAAAGTTAACTTCAAGTATGGCCTCGGCGCACAGTTCATCACAACGTTGAAGACAATTCATATGTTAGGTATGGATCGCAAAGACCATGTTGATGTTCAAGGAATCTCAGTTTCACCGCGTGACTTACTTGCCGCATCATTGCCAGATCCTGCAACCCTTGGTTCGCGTATGAAAGGTAAAACATGTGCTGGTGCTTTAGTAAAGGGCCTCGATAAAGAGGGTAAACCCTATTCATGTTATTTATATAACGTCGTTGATAATGAATGGTCCATGCAGCACTACGGAGATCAAGCAGTTGTGTGGCAAACAGCAGTTAATCCAGTTGTAGCAATGGAGCTCATACATAATGGAATCTGGAAACCTGAAGGCGTTGCAGGCCCTGAATGGTTTGATGCAAAGCCATTTTTAGATTTACTTGATTCATATGGAACCGAATGGAAAATCCGCGATGAGGATCCGACTGGAATCGTTGTCTAAATGAAGAGAGAGTTCGACGTAGTCATAATCGGATCAGGATTTGGTGGCTCAGTCTCGGCGCTTCGGCTACGCGAGAAAGGTTATAGCGTGGCTGTCCTAGAGGCTGGGCGGCGTTTTAGCGATAAAGATTTCCCTAAGACATCCTGGCGACTGCGCAAGTTTCTCTTTGCCCCCGGCCTTGGTTGTTATGGAATTCAGCGCATTCATGTTCTGCCAGATGTTTTAGTTTTGGCAGGTGCGGGCGTTGGCGGTGGATCTCTTGTGTATGCAAATACTTTGTATCAGCCAGGTGATGAGTACTTTAACGATCCACACTGGGCAGGTATTACTGATTGGAAAGCAGAGCTGGAGCCTTGGTATGACCAAGCACGGCGCATGTTAGGCGTAATAGAAAATCCATATTTTTCACCCAGTGATCAAGCGATGAAAGATGTTGCCGATGAAATGGGCGTGGGGCATACGTTCCAAATGGCGCCTGTCGGAATATTTTTTGGCGAAGGAAAAGGCGTTAAAGCCGCTGATCCATTCTTTGGCGGAGTTGGACCTGAACGCAGTGGTTGTCAGCAATGTGGTGCGTGTATGACGGGTTGCACATTCAACGCCAAAAATACTCTGCCTAAAAATTATTTAGGGCTAGCTGAATCCGCAGGTGCAACTGTTTTCCCAATGACAACAGTTAAATCGCTCAAAGAAAATACTGATGGTACGTGGATTATTAATGCAGTTAAGACCGATGATCCTTTTGCAACAACTATTAAGTTTAAGGCCGGTCAAGTAATTGTCGCAGCTGGAACCTTTAATACCCAAAAACTTCTGCATGCGATGAAACGTAAGAACTTACCGAAACTATCTGATCACCTTGGAAAGCTTTCGCGTACAAATAGTGAAGCATTAACTGGCGCCATGATGAAAGACACTTCCATAGATTTCAGCCAAGGTAGCGCGATAACCTCATCATTTTTCCCTGATGAGCACACACACATTGAGCCAGTGCGTTACGGCAAGGGCTCTAACTTCATGGGGCTTATGCAGACGATTATGACTGAAGGTTACGATTCTAAAACTCGGCGTAGGCATTGGTTAAAGCAGTTTATAGCTAACCCAGCATTGCTTGGAAAAATTCTTAATGTGCGCCGATGGAGCCAGCGAACAGTCATCGCTTTGACTATGCAAAACGTTGACTCCTCCGTTACGGTCAGCGGAAAGCGAAGTTTATTTGGTTGGCATTTGACCTCAACTAATGATCCGTTGAAACCTAATGCCACATATATTCCTGCCGCTAATGAGGTTGTCACGCGCATTGCAGAAAAACATGGTGGTATCGCAGGTGGTCATATTGGAGACTTAGTAGATGCACCATTTACTGCACATTTTGTAGGTGGATGCGTAATTGGCGATTCGCCCGACCATGGCGTTATCGATCCGTATCACCGTGTTTATAACTACCCAACGCTGCATATTATCGATGGTTCAACAATTACCGCTAACTTGGGCGTCAATCCGTCGCTAACAATTACTGCGCAAGCCGAACGAGCTTTATCGTTCTGGCCCAATAAGGGTGAGGTAGATTCGCGACCTGCGCAGGGTCTGGCTTATAAAAAGCTAACGGCAGTTGCTCCACATACGCCATTTGTTCCACACGGTGCAATTGGTGAACTTAGAATTAATTAGGAGATAAATGAACACGTGGGCCTTGGTTACAGGTGCAACATCTGGAATCGGTGAGAGTTTTACTCGGCTGCTTGCAGCAAATAATTACAACATTATTTTAGTCGCACGAGATTTAGAGCGTTTAAATGAGCGGGCTCAATCCTTAGAAAAGCAGTACGGAGTATCTACTCACGTTCTGCAAGCGGATCTAGCGACAGACGCTGGATGCGCATCAGTTGAAGAATATATTGCTAAAAATAAGATTGAAGTTTTGATCAACAATGCTGGCTTTGGAATAAATAAATCTTTCACGGTAAGTGATGTGGCAATCGAGCAAGAGTTATTAAACGTCTTAGTGCGAACACCGATGCGGCTGATGCACGCTACCCTGCCTTCGATGAAGGCTAGCGATAAAGGAATTATCATTAACGTTTCATCTGTTGCCGGATGGATCGCAGGTGGAACATATAGTGCCTCAAAGTCATATCTGACAGTTCTCTCTGAATCACTGAGCACTGAACTTGCTACTACCAAGATTCGCGTGAGTGCGCTGTGCCCAGGTTTCACTCGTACTGAATTCCACCAACGAGGCCGAATGTCCATGAAAGGTTTACCGGCTTTCATGTGGCTCGATTCAGATGCTTTAGTAGCTGCCTCATGGAAAGATGCTTTGGCAGGTAAAGCCGTCTCGGTTCCAGGGTGGCAATACAAACTCCTCACGTCAATAATTAATGTGGTGCCCAGAGCCTTAGTTAGAAGAATCGGAATGAACGTACGCGTTAAGCAGCGCCAAAAATGATTAGCTGATGAAGATTCCCCGCGATTTTTAAGGCTTTTGGCTACTTTGACAGGATATTTTCAGGCAATTTTCGATACGATTGCCGAAATTAAGTGGAGGTTTTTATCATGCGTTCGTTAAGAATTCTTGTCGTGGCTTTATTTTGCGCTGTTAGCGTGATGATTGCTCCACCCGCCTCTGCAAAAGTAAAAATAAGTAACGGTGTCACTTGTACTAAATCAGGTGCAACCACAAAGACCAGTAGCGGTCGATATAAGTGCACTAAGAATCCACTTTCTACAAGTAAGAAATTGACCTGGTTATCAACAGATTGTCTAACAATGTCTGCCAGTTATCTCAAGGCCAAAAGCTTGTTACCTGCCGCAAAAGTAGTAACTGATAGAACGATTGCTAATCTTGACGCTGACATTGCGAATCAAAAATCTGTGCTTGAGGCAACTTTGACTAAAATAGAAATATATAAAGTAAAATTGGCGGATTCGAATGCAAAGCTCGCAGCGTTAAGGGCTGATACACCAAATCTTGTGATGAATAAGAAATCCATAGACAACTACCAAAAGGCCGTTAACTCTTGGACAAGTGCAATCACAAGTCTTACAAAGATCACGGGTCCTACTGGAGATTTACAACGCGCGATTAATCGCATCGGTAGCTCTAAGATTTCCGCAACGGCTTCTTATGAAGGCTTAAAGAGCGATCTTGTTAATAGTTTGACGACCACCAAGCTGATGTGTAGCAAAGGCCTCTAAGGGGTTTTCCCTATTCAAACGCGCATTTGCTCTGACTTAGATTGAGTAAATGCGCAATGGCTTTATTCGAATCGCCGGGGCTCTACTTCTCTTCCTACATCTCGCCCTCAGCCCTCTATCCCATGGCGTCTGGAGTGAATTAGTTCTCTATAACGCAGTAGTTATCTGCGCAATTGTCGCTACGTTTTTTGCCCCAAGAATTACTGACCCCTATGCTCGCGCACTTATTGCCTCAGCCCTGATCTGTTGGCTCGTGGGCTCGATGTTGTCGAGTCTCTCAACCTTTGGTTTCATACCAATCACAACGCCCACGCTTTCCAACATCGCTTACCTGCTCTTCTATCCACCGGCCATTATTGGAATCTCTCGCCTCATTTCACCTAGCCGCAAACTCACTCTGCTTGAGATTTTTGATGCATCAATCTTTGGACTCGGTTTAAGTACGTTGGGCGCGGCCTTGTTCCTACAACC
>WLKQ01000079.1 GCA_009701185.1 Actinomycetota bacterium
ACTAAATTTCCTACAGAGTTAACGGGTGAAACGAATATAAGTATCGTTGCCTTGATATTACCCGCAGCCAAAATTAAGAGTTCTTTATAGGTTAAATTCATTCCATTTACATCAGTACTTTTGAAAAATTGTCGCGCGCTATAACTTGAAACTAGAGCGGGATTGCCAGTTGGGCCAAGAAGTGAGTAATCCCAATCATACGTAAGACTTCCCAGAGTCACACTTGCTGATCCAAATGTCATTGATACGCCATAGCGCACACCGTCATCAACGAGCGAGCAACCAACATCTCCAACTGGAATCTTGGCTGCGTCAGCCTTAGCTTTATCTACTGCGGCTTTTAGATCGGCTGCGGCTTTTGCATCTGCATCCTGTTTGGCTTTGAGGTTGGCTGCAATTGTCTCTTGAGCTGCTTTGATAGCTGCGTCTTGTTTGGCTTTGGCATCTGCCAATTGTTGAGCCTCGGTGAAATCTTTGTCATATACCAAGATAGTAACTGGCCAATTTCCACCTGGACCAAAATTAGAGCTATTGCCTAGAACATCCTTCAATGGATACAGCGTCCAAGACCACTCACCTGGTGCTTTACCCAAGCCAATTGTCGCAAAAGCTTGATAGGTTGATATTTTTCCAACTTTTGAAATTAGTTTTGAAAATAGCAATCCTGTTTGTTGCGTGCTTGAATTGCTGTTCAAAGTGAGAATAACCCAACCCTCTATTTCTGAATCATCTGAAATAGAGAATTCAACTCCAATTGTCGCTTCACTCGCCGAAATATCTGCTTTTTCATCTAATAGCTTCCAGTCAACTAAAATTGGTGCCTGCGTATCAGCAGCATAAGCGGGGGGAATACTTGAAACAACTAATCCAGCAATAACTATTAGGTTGAGAAAAATACGCTTCATAACTTAACTCTAATCAACCCAACTTAGTTTGCCTACAGTTGGTGCCCCGAGTGGGGGTCGAACCCACACTGGGAGGATTTTAAGTCCTCTGCCTCTGCCATTGGGCTATCGGGGCCACGTGTACAAGAACCTGAGTGTACTAGGGGAAAATACAGGTTTTATCCACGTAAAAAGCATTGTTTAGCAATGAAATCGGGTCTAGGTTCATTAAGTAATTCAATTCATTGCTATCTATGGTTACCAGGAGGGAACTCACTATGGCAAAAGATTTAGAGGAAGTTACACGTCTGATCAATCTATACATCGATGGTGCAGGAAAAGGAGATGCAGATAAGTTAAATGAAGCATTTCATTCCAGCGCACGTTGGTTTGGAACAATGGCAGGAACTGACTATGACATGGACAAAGCTGGCTTTGTTGCACTGATGGTCGGATCACCTGGAGATGGTGGAAATCTTGTAGCAAAAATTACAGATATCCAAATCGATGGAACTGCTGCTTTTGCAACAGTTAAGGAAGAGGGTTTCTGGGGAACATTAAACTTTACTGACTACTTCTCATTGTCAGTTCTTGAAGGTCGTTGGCAGATTACTTGCAAGACATTTGCTCACACTGGCGGTTCGCACGAATAAGTCTTAACGATTAAGAGGTGGTGTTTGCTCGATCTATCACGCGATAGATCGAGCAATTCCATCCAAGATATCTGATTCAGATGCAACAAATTCTCTCGCTCCGGTAGCTTTCATTATTTCTGAAAGAACCAGCGCACCTGCAGGAATAACATCAACGCGACCAGGGTGCATATAGCCCAACGCTAAACGGGCTTCACGTGATGCAGTTAAAAACATATCGGCAACTTCATGAGTTTGTTCTGCGCTGACTCGCGCCAAGTGAATTGCATATCGATCGTATTCAGTTAAACCCAGGGCCGCGGCGGCAACAGTTGTTGCAGTGCCAGCAACTGCGATCAGAGTTTTAGCGGTAGTGATGGGAACCAGCGCTGCAGCTTTAGTAATTGCTTCTTTTATATCGGCGCGTGCTGCATCTATTTCAGTGGTCGAGGCTGGATCGCTGGTGAAGTGACGTTCGGTCATGCGAACACAGCCAATGTTGACGCTCTTGGCATGTTCAACATGGGTAGTACCAAAGACAAATTCAGTTGATCCGCCGCCAATATCAACGACTAGAAAAGGACCATCGGCTGGGGATAGGTCCTGAATTGCGCCAGTAAATGAGAGTGATGCTTCTTCATCTCCGCTGATTACTTCAGGTTCAATACCTAGGCGTTCGCGCACGCCATCGACGAATAGGTGGCGATTAGTGGCATCGCGAGTGGCACTGGTGGCACAGAAGCGAATCTTTTCGACCCCGCGCTTTGCGATCTCTGCGGCGAAGAGATCGACTGCAGCTAACGTGCGCGCAATTGCATCGGGATGAAACTCGCCGCTTTGATCTACGCCTTGGCCGAGACGAACTATCTGCATGGTGCGAATTACTTCGCGAAAATTATTACCCTCGATATCGGCAATCAGTAAACGTATTGAATTCGTTCCGCAATCAATCGCTGCTACTCGCATGGGTTGCCCTGCCACCACTGTGGAAGTGCCGCGAGTGCTTCATCGCCCAGTGGATTTACATCCGGACCTGCAGCAAGTGAATGTGCGACCAATGAGTGTAAACATTTAACACGAGTAGGCATTCCCCCAGCAGATACATCTTCAACTTCTGGAACATCGATTCCAAGCGCTGAACGCGCTGCGATGTAATCATCATGGGCTGCGTGATATGCACCGGCGAGTTCTGCATCGGTTGCTAAGCGCTCGTTCATATCTGCCATTAGGCCAGTGGTTTCTAACGTAGAAATTACTGCAGTTAATCGTGGGCAGGTTGCATAGTAAAAAGTTGGGAAGGGTGTTCCATCGGCTAAGCGTGGTGGGGTTTCAACAACTGCAGGTTTACCGCAGGGACAGCGATAAGCAATTGCATGTACATCACGCGGTGTGCGGCCTAGCTGAGTTTGAATACAATCTAAATCTGATTGGCTTGCTTGTCTCACTTATCGCCAGCTTCACTAATTGATGCAATCAGGCGTGTGTACCAAGGCTGGCCATCGGTTAAAGAGTTCGCAACTTTAGTTGGTGATGTTGTTGTTGCAGATGTGCTGCCTTCGGTAACGATGTACTGGCGCTCCCCTGGCAGAACGAAATGCAGACGCTCGCGTGCCTGTGACTTTACGTATTCAGGATCTTGCCAGAGCAATAACTCTTTGCGCGCAGCCTCTAACGCTTTATTGTCTGAATTCAACTGCGAATTCAGCGCACTGATTTGTGCACGCTGAGTGAAGTAGTGCTTAATCGGTGGAGCAAGCGTCAGTGTTAAAAAGAAAAATACTGCGAATAAGGCCAAAGTGCGGCTGGACGTACGTCGACGAGTGAATCTGAGTTGTCGTCGACGTGCCATCGTTTCGCCTACTTATGCCTTAAATCGAGGAAAAGCACTGCGGCCTGCATAGCGGGCACCTTCAGCGAGCTCTTCTTCGATACGTAGTAATTGGTTGTACTTAGCAACGCGTTCTGTACGTGCAGGTGCACCAGTTTTAATCTGTCCGCAGTTAAGTGCAACAGCTAAATCGGCGATAGTTGTATCTTCGGTTTCACCTGAACGGTGGCTCATCATCGAGCGATAGCCAGCGTGATGTGCCATCTCAACGGCGTCGATAGTTTCAGTCAGAGTTCCAATTTGGTTGACCTTCACTAACAGTGCGTTGGCGGTATGTCCTGCGATTCCCTTTGCAAGGCGCTCTGGATTAGTAACAAATAAATCATCGCCGACGATTTGAATACGTGAACCTAGGACAGTTGTCATCTGCGTCCAGCCAGCCCAGTCTTCTTCGTTAAGTGGATCTTCAATTGAGACGATCGGATATGCATCAAC
>WLKQ01000008.1 GCA_009701185.1 Actinomycetota bacterium
ACAACAACGCCAACTGGCACTATTAGAAGAAGCTCAAGCAAATCAAGCCGGACAAACTGCCGGTCAATCAAAAGTCTGGCCGGACATTGGCTTTAAGGGCCGCTCAACAATTCGTACTTCTCAAGCACAGCGCTTAAAGGCTGTTGAGTATGCCAAGAAGCAAGTGCTTGCTAGAAAACCTTATGTATGGGGTACACAAGGGCCAAGCACTTTCGACTGTTCGGGCCTTGTTTATGCTGCTTATAAATACGCCGGATTAGATTGGCCTAATTGGGATCGCCTCAACTCTGCGCTCTATTCGGGCTACACCAAGCATGTTTCCCTCAATGATCTTGAACCCGGGGACCTCTTGTTCTATTCATACAAGGGAACTATTTCAACGATTCACCACATCACAATTTATGCAGGAAACGGCATGATGTGGGAAGCAAATTCTAAGAATGCGGGCTTGTTGTACTCAAGTATTTATAGCGTTAAAGGACTTATGCCATTTGGTGGCCGGGTCTAGTCTTAGCGTATGACATCGAGCCTGCCAGCAATCAGAAGCGCAGTGCGATCTTGGCTTGATAAATTTGAGGCAGGCGATTGTGTTGTAGTTGCGGTATCAGGTGGCGCAGATTCCTTAGCACTCGCTTATGCTTTATCAGTTGAAGCAAAAAAATCTGCAATTACAGTTCATGCAATTACTGTTGATCACCAACTCCAAAGCGCATCTGGATTGCGAGCATCAAAAGTTGTAGAGCAGATGCTCACTTTAGGAATTACAACTACGATTGAAAAAGTTAATGTGAATATGATTGATGGATTAGAAGCATCTGCGCGGACTGCGCGCTATGAAGCACTTCGTAAAGCTAGCCAACAACTCAACGCTGTTGCAGTGTTCTTAGGTCATACTCAAGATGATCAAGCAGAGGGAGTGCTGCTAGGTTTGGCACGAGGATCTGGAACCCGATCGTTATCGGCAATGGCACCACATAAGGGAATTTATATTCGACCACTTCTGGCGCTTACGCGAAGTGATACTGAAAACGTATGTGCTGAAATTGGATTAACACCATGGAAGGATCCACATAACAAAGACACATCTTTTGCTCGCGTGCGAGTTCGCACCCAGGCACTACCCGTTTTAGAAGAAGCGATTGGGCCGGGAATTTCTCAAGCTCTTGCGCGCAGCGCAGATCTCTTACGCCAAGATGCAGATGCCCTGGATGAGTGGGCAGATCGTGAAGCCTCTGGATTAAATCTCGCAGATCTTGAGTGCGCCCACCTGCTGACACTGCCTTTGGCGATTAGAAGCCGAATCATCAGAATGGCCATCTACGCCGCGGGAGCCCCCGGTGGATCGGTAACTGCCGAGCATGTAGGTGCAGTTGAGGCCCTGATTACCGCGTGGAACGGGCAGGGCGAGGCCCATTTGCCGGGTGGTGTGAAGGTTGGCCGTTTTTCGGGCAGACTTTCGCTCTTACATCACTAGCAGGGGAGCCGGCGTGGATTTAGCAGGAATAGAGAAAGACATCGAACGTGTCATTGTCACCGAAGAACAACTGCAAGCCAAAATTATTGAGCTCGCAGCACGCGTTGATAAAGATTACGAAGGTCAAGATCTCCTATTAATTGGTGTACTTAAAGGTGCAGTAATGGCGATGGCCGATCTTTCTCGTGCATTGCAACGTCATGTTGAGATGGATTGGATGGCGGTTTCTTCTTACGGCTCTGGAACAAAATCCAGTGGTGTAGTTCGTATCCTTAAAGATTTAGATAGAGATATAACCGGGCGCAATGTTTTAATTGTTGAAGATATCGTTGACTCAGGATTAACTCTTTCCTGGCTAAAGGCGAACTTAGAGTCCCGAGGAGTTGGTAGCGTCGAGATTCTCTCAATTTTGCGCAAGCCCGAAGCTGCAAAAGTTGAAGTTGCAGTTAAATATGTTGGCTTTGAAATTCCACCAGATTTCGTAGTTGGTTATGGTTTGGACTTTGATGAAAAATATCGCAACCTCCCATTTATTGCTGTGCTTGCTAAGCACATGTATTCCTAAGAACTTACGAAACGAGAAATCCTGAATATGTCTGAAGCGAAGAAGCCAAGCAAGAAAGAAGCAAAGAAGCCGATGAAGAAGAGCTTTGCTGGAAATACTGCACCAAAAAAGCCAGCCACCCGTGCAGGTAAGATTTTTCGAGGACCACTTTTTTGGATTCTTGTAGCAATTCTTTCAGTTTCAATCTTTGGACAAATTACTGCTGCCGGAAATCGCTATACCCAGATCGAAACATCTCAAGCGCTAGATGCGATTTCGCAGTCTCAGGTTGAATCTGCTGAAATAGTTGATAAAGATCAGAAGATTCGCTTAGTTCTTAGCGCCGGCAACACGATTAAGGGCGCTAGTAAAGTTGAGGCCTCCTATGTTGCCCGCCAAGAGCCAACCCTGGTTGATGCTTTAACTTCAAATCCACCCGTAAAAGGCTGGAATGTAAAGGTTCCGACGCAGTCTCTCTTGGTTTCATTCCTATTTTCCATAATTCCCTTCCTGCTTATTGGCTTCCTCTTTTTCTGGATGATGAGCCAAGCCCAAGGTGGAAACAAAGTATTTCAATTCGGCCGTTCACGAGCCAAACTTCAAAGTAACGACGTACCTAAGACAACATTTAAAGATGTCGCTGGTGCCGATGAAGCAATTGCCGAGCTTCAAGAGATAAAAGATTTTCTCGCTAACCCTGATAAGTACGGCGCACTCGGTGCAAAGATTCCAAAGGGCGTATTGCTCTTTGGTCCTCCAGGAACAGGTAAGACATTACTTGCTCGCGCAGTTGCAGGAGAAGCCGGCGTTCCATTTTATTCAATCTCTGGCTCAGACTTTGTCGAGATGTTTGTTGGCGTAGGTGCTGCACGCGTAAGAGATCTCTTCAATCAAGCCAAGGAGAATTCGCCTGCAATTGTTTTTGTTGATGAGATCGATGCTGTTGGTCGCCAGCGCGGTGCTGGCATGGGTGGCGGTCATGATGAGCGCGAACAAACGCTTAACCAACTATTAGTTGAGATGGATGGCTTTGAAGAAAATACAAAAGTTATTCTCATCGCTGCAACTAACCGTCCAGATGTTTTAGATCCTGCATTACTGCGCCCAGGACGCTTTGATCGACAGATTGCAGTTGATCGACCTGACCTAAAGGGACGCGAAGCAATTTTGGCAGTACATGCCAAGAACAAACCACTGAGCAATGATGTAAAGCTCATTGACTATGCACGACGTACGCCAGGATTTACTGGTGCCGATCTCGCTAACGTCCTGAATGAAGCAGCCTTGCTAACAGCTCGCGAAGAAAAGAAGGTTATTTCAAACTCTGAACTCGACGAAGCTATTGATCGCGTCATGGCTGGACCTCAACGTAAATCGCGCATTATGAGCGATGATGAGCGCCGAGTAACGGCCTATCACGAAGGCGGGCATGCACTTGTTGCACATGCTCTGCCACATACAGATCCGGTGCACAAGATCACAATCATGCCGCGTGGGCGCGCATTGGGTTACACGATGATTTTGCCTGACGAAGATCGTTATTCAACTACTCGTAATCAATTACTTGATCAGTTGGCTTATTCACTTGGCGGTCGCGCTGCTGAAGAATTAATCTTCCATGATCCATCTACGGGTGCATCAAATGACATTGAAAAAGCAACAGCGCTAGCTCGAGCAATGGTTACCCAATACGGAATGACCGAAGCAATTGGCGCAATCAAGTTAGGCGCCGATAGTGATGCGCCGTTCATGGGGCGTGACTATGGTCATCAGCGTGATTATTCTGAAAACATTGCTGCAGTTGTTGACCAAGAAATCCGTAACCTCATTGAGAATGCACACCAAGAGGCTTTTGATATCTTGGTAGCGAATCGGAAAATTCTAGATGAAATGGTTCTAGAGCTTCTAGATAAAGAGACTTTAAATAAGGAAGAGATTGCACGAATTTTTAAGAAAGTAAAATCTATCACTGCGCGTCCAGCATGGACAGGATCAGTAACTAGAATTCCTTCCGAGCAACCCCCAGTAGAAATTCCAGAACGAATCGTTGCCGATGAAGTTAAGAAACCATCACGTCGTAAGAAGGCCACGAGTGACGATAAATAAAGTATCCGTTACTGATGGGCGAGCATCAGGCCCATATGATCAGGAGCGTGCAGAAAAAGCTGTACGAGAACTTCTACTAGCACTGGGTGAAGATCCAGATCGTGATGGATTAAAGGAAACCCCCGCTCGCGTTGCCCGGGCTATGAAAGAGAACTTTGGTGGACTATGGCAATCGCCTGAAGAGGTTTTAACTACGACTTTTGATATTGGCCATGAAGAGTTAGTAATTGTGCGCGATATTGAGGTTTTTTCGCACTGTGAACATCATTTAACGCCTTTTCACGGCGTTGCCCATATTGGCTATATCCCTCGAGGCAAGATTACAGGGCTTTCAAAGTTAGCCCGCTTAGTTGATGTTTATGCCAAGCGCCCACAAGTACAAGAGCGACTTACTACACAAATTGCAGATGCATTGGTAGATATTCTTAATCCACTCGGTGTCATAGTAATAATTGACTGTGAGCATTTGTGTATGTCGATGCGTGGTGTTAAGAAATCACAAGCTCGAACTACGACAAGTGCGGTGCGTGGAGCATTACAAAATGCAGCAACCCGTGCTGAAGCAATTAGTTTAATTACGCATAGGTAATCACCATGCAGATTATGGGCATTCTAAATGTCACTCCAGATTCTTTTGCCGATGGAGGTCGACATAACTCATTAGCGGCTGCAGTGACACGTGGCTTTGAAATGCTTGCCGAAGGTGTAGACATTGTAGATATCGGTGGAGAATCAACCAGACCTGGTGCCGATCGAGTAAGTGAGCCTGAAGAGTTAGCTCGAGTAATTCCAGTCATCGAAGTCTTAGCAAAATTTGGTGCTGTTATTAGTATCGATACGATGCGGGCAAGTACAGCACGAGCGGCTATACAAGCTGGAGCGCAGATAATTAATGACGTAAGTGGAGGCTTAGCAGATCCAGATATGTTGGCAACCGCGGCGGAATTAAATGTTCCATACATAGCAATGCACTGGCGCGGCCAGTCTAAAGATATGAATTCAAAAGCTATTTATAACAACGTAGTAGAAGATGTTAAGAAAGAATTAGAGGAAAGAGTCTCTGCGGCGTTAAAAGCTGGAATTAGTAAAGACAATTTAATTATCGATCCAGGTATTGGCTTTGCTAAAGAAGCTGATCACAACTGGGAAATCATTGACAATATTGATGTATTTACGGCTCTTGGCTACCGCGTACTTGTAGGTGCATCGCGTAAGCGCTTTTTAGGGGGAGATACTCCCGATGCTCGCGAAGCAGCCACCATCGCACTGACTAAACGCCTCTCTACAACGGGCATCTGGGCAGTTAGAGTCCATTCTGTTAAGCCTCACAAGGAAGTGGTGTCGGTATGAGCGATTCAATAGTTCTCACCGGCATTTCAGGCTTTGGCTTTCATGGAGTGTTTGATCATGAACGCATCAACGGGCAAAACTTTTTTGTAGATGTAGAACTGCATGTAGATTTGTTAAAAGCATCCATGAGCGATGACTTAGCGGATACGGTTAACTATGGCCTAATTACCGAATTAGTTGTTACAGAGATAAAGGGCGAACCGGTGTCGCTCATTGAAAGACTAGCTGGAAGAATTGCTGAAAAGATTCTAGTTGCCCACCAGCAAGTTTTAGAAGTTACGGTAACCGTACATAAGCCGGATGCACCTGTTGGAATAGTGATTAAAGATATTGCCGTTCAGATTACCCGTTCTCGATGAAGGCCATTGTCGCACTAGGGGCAAATATTGGTGATCCACACAGCAACTTAGATGTAGCGGTGGCTTTACTAAAAGAAGTAAGCGAAGTCTTGAAAGTATCTTCGTATTACACCACTGAACCAGTCGGTGGACCGGAACAGCCAGATTATTTAAATGCCGTGGTTATTCTTGAAAGTGATCTTCCAGCTATGGACTTACTTTCACTTCTTCATGGCATCGAAAAGAGTTTAGGTCGCGAGCGAATTGAGCATTGGGGACCACGAACAATCGATTGTGATTTGATTCAATATGGCTCGATACTTAGCGATAGCACTGAACTTATGCTGCCGCATCCACGAGCGCATGAACGCAGATTTGTTTTAGAGCCCTGGTATGAAGTTGAGCCTGAAGGAATTCTCTTGACACATGGGCCTATTAAAGAGCTTTTGGCGCAATTGAAGGATTAGTCGTAAACTTAGAACACCTCGCCCGGTACCTGAAAGGACTGGAGCCTTATGAGCGTTTTAGTTCCCACGATGGGTGCCTTACATAAAGGGCATCAAGCGTTAATTAAGCGTGCTCGCAGTATCAGTAAAGATGTTGTCGTAAGTATCTTTGTTAACCCGCTTCAATTTGAAAATCAAGAAGATGTTATGAAATATCCACGTTCTCCAGAGCGCGATATTCAATTGGCGACCTTGGCCGGGGCAACAGAAATCTGGATGCCCGAATATGAGGAGATTTATCCAAATGACTATGCCACATTACTTGCCGGAAATCTCGGTGATAACTACGAAGGTAAATCACGTCCTGGTCATTTTGATGGGGTTGTAACGGTAGTTAATCGCTTATTTGAGATTGTAAAACCTGAAATAGCAGTATTTGGTGAAAAAGATTTCCAGCAGCTGCAAATCATCAGAGCTATGAAGAAATCTGTAGAGATCATCGGCGTCCCTACAGTTCGAGAGTTTGATGGGCTTGCGCTCTCATCACGCAATATTCGCCTTACACCTGAAGGTCGGGTGAGTGCGAATGTTATTTACCGCGCTATGGCTGCTGCGCGCTTAGCCCCAACAGTTGCAATTGCACAAGAGATTCTTGCAACAACAATCGCAACTGATAGTGCATTTAGATGTGATTATGCAGTTATCGTAGATGAAGAGAATTTTGAAATCGCAACTGATGCAACGCAACAAAAACGTGCAATTATTGCTGGATGGATAGATGGCGTACGCCTAATAGATAACATGAGAATGGGTGCCTAATGCTGCTAACTATTGATGTAGGTAATACAAATACAGTTTTAGGTATTTTTGATGGTGACGCACTAGTTCGTTCCTGGCGTGTTAAAACCGACCCACGTAGCACTGCCGATGAATTATGGCTTCAATATCGTTCTTTAGTCGAAGATTATGACGTCACAGGTTTATCAATTTGTTCGACAGTTCCCGCAACGCTGCGTGAGCTTCGCAGCATGATTACAGATTATTTTGCCGATATACGAACAACTATTGTTGAGCCTGGCATCAAGACGGGCGTCCCGCTCTTGGTTGATAATCCAAAGGAGATTGGTGCCGATCGCATCGTAAATACTTTGGCCGCACACACACTATTTGGTGGACCAGCAATTGTTGTTGACTTTGGAACTTCAACTAATTTAGATGTTGTCTCACCTAAAGGGGAGTTCCTCGGGGGAGCTCTAGCTCCAGGAATTGAAATCTCTGTAGATGCTTTGGCTGCGCGTGCGGCTCAGTTACGTAAAATTGAATTAATTAGACCTAAGAATGTAATCGGTAAAAATACTGTTGAAGCGTTGCAGTCCGGCACAATCTATGGTTTTGCCGGCCAAGTTGATGGATTGGTGGATCGCATTACTGCTGAGTTGGCCGAATCGTATTCTGGCAAACCTATAGTGATAGCCACGGGCGGTTTAGCCCCACTCATTATCGGTGTTTCAGAAACTATCGATAAGCATGAGCCAGACTTAACATTGATTGGGCTTCGCTTAATTCACGAACGAAATGCTTGAGTCGCTAGACTTCCCTTCATTATGAGCACAGAAAACCTACCCATCGAAGAAGATCTACCCGAGCAGTTGCGGATTCGCCGTGAAAAGCGTGCGGCGCTTATCGATGGTGGGGTTGAGCCATATCCAGTATCGGTCCCACGAACAAAGTCGTTGAAAGCAGTTCGGACTGAGCATGCAGGACTGGAAATAGATGTTGCCACTGGAATCACTGAGAGCCTTACTGGTCGCATTATTTTTAAACGCGATACTGGAAAGCTTTGCTTTGCCACTTTGCGTGAAGGCGATGGCACTGAACTGCAAGCCATGTTTTCATTAGACAAGATCGGTCAAGAATCAATTGATTCATGGAAATCAGATATTGATCTTGGTGACATAGTTTCCGTTACTGGAGAGATTATTACTTCGAAACGCGGCGAGCTTTCGATTCTGGCTAATTCTTGGAAGTTGGCTTCAAAATCACTTCGCCCATTGCCAAACGATCACAAGCCAATGTCAGAAGAAACGCGTGTTCGTATGCGCTATGTAGATTTAATCGTTCGGCCTGAAGCTCGCTCAAACGCTCGTTTACGTCCGGCAGTGATGAGCTCTCTGCGCCAGACATTTGCACAAGCCGATTTCATTGAAGTGGAAACTCCAATGTTGCAAGTAATGCACGGTGGAGCCGCAGCACGACCATTCAAATCTTTTTCAAATGCTTATGACATGGAACTATTTTTGCGCATTGCACCTGAGCTCTTTTTAAAGCGCTGCGTAGTAGGTGGCATAGAGCGAGTCTTTGAAATAAATCGTAACTTTCGCAATGAAGGTGCCGATTCATCGCACTCTCCAGAGTTTGCAATGATTGAGAGCTACCAGGCATATGGCGATTGGAAATCAATTGCTGAACTCACTCGCGCGCTAGTTCAAAATGCCGCTATGGCTATCGCTGGATCTCATGTTGTTACACATCATGATGGTCGCCAAGCGGATCTCGGTGGCACTTGGCGTGAAATCTCACTCTATGACGCTATTTCAAAGGGTGTTGGGCAGGAAGTAACTGCGCTTACTAGCATCGATGAGCTCAAAGTAATCGCAACAAAGCTAGGAATGAAGATTGATCCAAAGTGGATCACTGGAAAATTAGCTGAAGAGATTTTTGAACATGTGGCTAAAGATCAATTAATTGAGCCTACATTTGTTATGGGCTTCCCAGTAGATACTTCGCCGCTTGTTCGTGCACACCGAGAACTTCCAGGTGTTGCTGAAAAATGGGATCTGTATGTAGATGGATTTGAATTAGCAACTGGTTATTCAGAATTAATCGATCCAGTTATTCAGCGAGATCGCTTAGTCGAGCAAGCAACTCTTGGCGCAAAGGGTGATCTTGAAGCGATGCAAGTTGATGAAGATTTCTTACGTGCCATGGAGTTTGCCATGCCACCAACTGGTGGCATGGGTATGGGTGTAGATCGTTTGTTGATGGCATTGACTGGTCTGGGAATTCGAGAAACGATTTTGTTCCCGCTCGTAAAACCTGAAAGCGATTAAGCATGGAGATACGTTCTGCTCGAACGAGCGACATTAAAGGTATTCGAGCTTTGATTGATTCGTATGCACCCGAAGGTCGTTTACTAACTAAAGAGACCGTAACATTGTATGAAAGCGTGCAAGAGTTCGCTGTCGCAGTTGATGGCGAACGTGTTGTTGGATGTGGAGCGCTGCATGTGTTGTGGGAAGATTTAGCAGAAGTTCGTACAGTGGCAGTAGATGAAGCACTGCGAGGTCAGGGGATTGGTCATAAAATTCTTGATTCAATTATCACTCGCGCAGAAAATATCGGAGTACAGCGAATCTTTTGCTTAACTTTTGAAACGGAATTCTTTGGTCGCCATGGATTTGAAGTTATTGAAGGTACTCCCGTAGATCCTGCGGTCTATGACCAACTACTGCGCTCCTACGATGCCGGTGTTGCTGAATTCCTAGATTTGGAATCGGCCAAGCCAAATACCCTTGGCAATACACGAATGTTGAAAAAACTCGCCTAGATAGTGGGCTTTTCGGGCATAAAACCCCTATCTCTAGGGTTGTAACAGCTACAAGCTATCCACCTCGCGGGCTTTGGCCCCTAGGTATTAGGCTTCATGAATCGAATAAGAAGGAGTGAGCCCATGTTTGAGCGCTTTACCGACCGAGCCCGCCGTGTTGTTGTGCTGGCCCAAGAAGAAGCTCGCATGCTCAATCACAACTACATCGGCACCGAGCACATACTGCTTGGCCTCATTCATGAGGGCGAAGGCGTTGCAGCTAAAGCCTTGGAATCACTCGGAATCTCACTTGAAGGTGTTCGCGCTCAAGTTGAAGAGATTATTGGACAAGGCCAGCAAGCTCCAAGTGGCCACATTCCATTTACACCACGAGCTAAAAAAGTTCTAGAGCTTTCATTGCGTGAAGCGTTGCAACTGGGCCACAACTACATCGGCACAGAACATATTTTGCTTGGTTTGATTCGCGAAGGTGAAGGTGTTGCAGCTCAAGTTCTTGTAAAACTTGGCGCAGATTTAAATCGAGTTCGCCAACAAGTAATTCAACTTTTGTCAGGCTATCAAGGCAAAGAGGCAGTTACACAAGGTGGGCCTGCAGAAGGAACTCCTTCGACATCGTTGGTTCTAGATCAATTTGGACGAAACCTTACACAAGCTGCACGTGAAGGAAAGTTAGATCCAGTCATCGGTCGTGAAAATGAGATTGAACGTGTCATGCAAGTTCTTTCACGTCGTACCAAAAATAATCCAGTATTAATCGGTGAGCCAGGTGTTGGTAAGACTGCAGTTGTAGAAGGTCTTGCCCAAGCGATTTTTAAGAATGATGTACCTGAAACTTTGAAGGACAAGCAGCTTTATTCACTAGATTTAGGTGCACTTGTTGCAGGCAGCCGTTACCGTGGAGATTTTGAAGAGCGTTTGAAGAAGGTTTTGAAAGAGATCAAGACTCGCGGTGACATCATTCTCTTTATCGATGAGATTCACACTCTTGTCGGCGCTGGTGCGGCAGAAGGTGCGATTGATGCTGCAAGTATTCTTAAGCCAATGTTAGCTCGTGGTGAGTTACAGACAATCGGTGCTACAACTCTCGATGAGTATCGCAAGCATGTAGAAAAAGATGCTGCATTAGAGCGACGCTTCCAACCTATTCAAGTAAAAGAGCCATCAGTTGCCCACACAATCGAGATTTTAAAAGGCTTGCGTGATCGCTATGAAACCCACCACCGTGTATCAATTACCGATGGCGCACTAGCTGCTGCAGCAAATTTAGCTGACCGTTATGTCTCAGATCGTTTCTTGCCAGATAAGGCAATTGATCTGATTGATGAGGCGGGTTCACGTCTTCGCATTAAGCGAATGACGGCACCGGCTGAGCTTCGTGAATTTGATGAAAAAATTGCCGATGCTCGTAAAGAAAAAGAGTCTGCAATCGATGGACAGGATTTCGAAAAAGCTGCCTCGTTGCGTGATAAAGAAAAGACGCTGATCGCTGAAAAGCATGAAGCTGAAAAGAATTGGAAAGCTACCGACCTCGATAAGGTCACAGAAGTAGATGAAGAGTTAATCGCACAGGTTCTCTCGGCTTCAACTGGAATTCCAGTATTTAAGTTAACTGAAGAAGAGACTGCGCGACTACTTCGCATGGAAGATGAACTTCACAACCGTGTGATTGGCCAAGATCAAGCTATTAAAGCTTTGTCTCAAGCAATTCGCCGTACACGTGCCGGTCTTAAAGACCCACGTCGTCCTGGCGGATCATTTATCTTTGCTGGCCCATCAGGAGTTGGAAAGACTGAACTTTCTCGCACATTGGCATCATTCTTATTCGGTGATCAAGATGCATTGATTCAATTGGATATGTCTGAATATTCAGAGCGCCATACTGCTTCACGTTTGTTTGGTGCGCCTCCAGGATATGTCGGCTATGACGAGGGTGGACAGTTAACTGAAAAAGTACGCCGTCGTCCATTCTCGGTAGTTCTTTTCGATGAGATCGAAAAGGCACACCCAGATATCTTCAACTCACTTTTACAGGTCTTAGAAGATGGGCGCCTAACGGATTCTCAAGGGCGCACCGTTGACTTCAAAAACACTGTAATCATCATGACAACCAACCTTGGAACTCGCGATATTTCAAAGAGCCTTGGGCTTGGCTTTGCCAATAGTGATGACGATGTGACTAATTATGAGCGTATGAAGGGCAAAGTGAGTGATGAGCTCAAAACTCACTTCCGCCCTGAGTTCCTTAACCGTATCGATGACGTCATTGTCTTCCATCAGCTCACCAAGGATCAGATTGTTCAGATCGTTGATTTGATGATTAAGAACCTTGATGATCGCTTGCAAGCAAAAGATATGGGAATTGAATTAACTCCCGCAGCTAAAGATTTACTAGCTGCACGCGGTTATGACCCACTTCTTGGTGCGCGTCCGCTTCGCCGAACCATTCAACGCGAAATCGAAGATTCTTTGTCAGAGAGAATCTTGTTTGGCGAGTTAAAGGCCGGTGAAATTATCGTGGTTGATGTTGAGGGTGAAGGCGCGGAAGCGGTATTTACTTTCAAAGGCAACTCGAAAGTTGAAACCCCTGATAGTCCAGAGGATTTAGCTGAAGCCCCTACTGCTTAAGTTAAGAACCTAATTTCTTAAGGGCTTCACCAGTTACTCGATAGATGGTCCACTCATCCATGGGTACTGCACCTAGGGATTTGTAAAACTCGATTGAGGGTTCATTCCAATCCAATACCCACCACTGCAATCTTTCATAACCACGTTCAATGCAGATTGCACCGAGCTCTTTGAGCAGAGCAAGACCTAAACCTTTACCGCGATGCGCAGGATCAACATAGAGATCCTCTAAATAAATTCCTGGCTTTCCAAGCCACGTTGAGTAATTAAGAAACCAGATGGAGATTCCAACTACTTCACCATCAACTTCGGCAACATGGCAAAATGCATGTGGTTTTTCTCCGAAGATAGTTTCTTCAATCTGTTCGATTGTTGCTTTAGCTTCATCTGCCGCTTTTTCGTATACAGCCAGATCTTTAATTAATGCATGTATACGTGGTGCATCTTCTTTGCGCGCAAATCGAATCATTGCGGGAGTCTATAGCGGTTGCGGGGGATGGCTTGAATTAATTGGTCTTCCAGCAGTGTTTTAATGGCTTTTTCTACTTGAGATTCATCTGGCCATAGTTTCTTGATTGCGTTCTCGGTCAGAGATTCATTCTCTCGCAACGCTTGAACTATCGTTCCACGACATTTGCGATCTGTACCGTGCCAATCTTGAGACTTACGGACTAAATCAGTTTTTGGATAACCATTTTTTCGCCAATTACACTGTGAAATCACAGGACAAAGTTCACACTTTGGATGAGAAGAAGTGCATACAAGTGCGCCGAGCTCCATCGTTGCAGCCGCCCAGATATGTGCATTCTTGTTCGGTATTAATGCTTGGCGCGAACTCTTTTCACGTGCTGTTGCTGCAGGCTTTGGGTGCTCTTCACCATCAATAACCCGTGTAAGCAAGCGGCGAATATTGACATCCATCACCAGTGTTGCCTCTTCAAAAGCGAATGCGGCAATCGCTGCGGCTGTGTATTCACCGATTCCAGGAAGTAGTTGCAACGTTTCAGCATTATTAGGAACTTCATTATTAAAATCCTGCGCAATAATCGCAGCAGCTGCGTGTAATCGCAAAGCACGACGCGGATACCCTAAACGCCCCCAAGCAGTAATTACTTGTGCCGGTGTTGCTTGTGCTAAATCAGACGGGGTTGGCCAGCGCTCCATCCACTCAATCCATTTGGGTAAGACACGATTAACCGGTGTCTGCTGCAACATAAATTCACTGACCATGACTCCCCATGCAGAAGTATCACGCCACGGTAAGTCACGTTTATTTCTTTTAAACCAATTGATAATTGGTTTTTCAAGCGAGTTCATTCGCCGTTTATTTTTACCCGGCTAAGTGCCTGATCGAGACGGGAAACTTCAACGATTTCCATTCCATCGATTTTCGTCTCTGATCCAGTTGGCACTAATGCCCGCTTAAAACCTAAGCGGAAGGCTTCTTGTAAGCGACGGTTGACTCCGCTGACCTTACGAATTTCACCAGCAAGGCCAACTTCACCGATTGCCACTAAATCCGAGGGCAACGCAAGACCCTTTGCTGCCGATGCAACAGCCAGGGCGAGAGCTAAATCAGCGGCGGGCTCTGACATTTTCATGCCTCCGACGGTTGCTGCGTATACATCGCGACCACCAATACGAACATGGGCACGAAGTTCTAGAACTGCCAGAGTCATTGAGGTTCGAGCCGAATCTAAACCAGATACAACGCGGCGAGCATTTCCAAAATCATTCTCACGCCCCTGGCTCACCAACGCTTGAATCTCGGCTAGTAAAGGGCGCCGACCTTCCAATGTCACAGTCACACATGTGCCCGGAACTGGTTCAGCATGTCGCGATGTGAAAAGTCCAGTGGGATCGAGTACCGATTCAATTCCAACATCACTTAAATCAAAACATCCAACTTCATCGGAGGCGCCGAAGCGGTTTTTAATCGCACGAATAAGACGTAGACGTGAGTGGCGTTCGCCCTCGAACTGAAGAACAACATCAACGATATGTTCGAGTAAACGTGGCCCTGCAATCGAGCCATCTTTTGTTACATGTCCAACCAATAGCAAAGTGATATCGCGATCTTTACAGATACGAATTAATGCACCTGCAACTTCACGAACTTGAGTCACGCCGCCCGGTGCACCATCGGCAGCTGAACTTCCAATTGTTTGAATTGAATCAATAATCACAAGTTGAGGTTTGACTGCATCGATATGTGCAATGACTGCGCCTAAGTCTGTTTCAGATGCTAAAAATAAGGCTGGGTCAATTGCTTTAATTCGTTCGGCGCGTAAACGAACTTGGGAAGCAGACTCTTCTCCACTTATATAGAGTGCTGAGATTCCTTGTGAAGCACTTTGCGCCGCTACAGATAAAAGAAGCGTTGATTTTCCAACTCCGGGCTCACCAGCTAATAAAATTGCAGCCCCTGGAACTAATCCGCCACCTAAAACTCGATCCAGTTCAGTCACACCAGTTGGGCGTGCATGAGCTGCTGATAAATCAACGTCACCAATAGGTGTGGCTTTATGTGTGACATGGCCTGCAACTAATGAGAGTTTCTTAGGAGCGGCAATCTCTTCGACACATCCCCATGCTTGGCATTCACCACATCGCCCAACCCATTTTTGAGATGTCCATCCGCACTCAGTACAGCGGAAAGGATCCTTCTCGACTTTGGCCATGAGTAGAGCCTAGAACTTAGGACTGACTTTTTGCCGCAGCCAGTGTTGCTGGATGTTGAATAACGAAAAGTGGCAGCGATCGAGCTTGGGCATCACGAATTCCAGCCATGCGTTGATCACATACGCGCGCTAATTCTGCATAAGCCGTCTCACCCATGAGTTTTTGCAGTTCATATTTATTGGAGAGATAAACCGGCTCTTTGCCAACATGTGCATCGGTATTGCTCGTACAGTACCAATCAAAATCATCTCCACCATCGCCCCATGCTAAGCGCTCATATTCGCCAATGACAGTTACTGAATATTCGCGCTCGCCGACTTCGCGAGTTTCAAAACTACGACGCAAGGGTAATTGCCAGCAAACATCTGGCTTAGTATCAACAAAATGTTTGTTCTCTTTAATCGCTAAGTGGTGAAGCACGCAGCCAAATGAACCAGTAAAACCTTCTGCGGTGTAACCCTTACGATTTAAAAATATGCAACCATCTTCTACGCGACGAGTTTTTCTTTCACCATCTTCATCTTTTTCTGAAATTCGAAGTTTTGCACCAGGCTTCTTTGGGCGAGCCTCTGAATAAAACTGCCACATGTCAGGAGTTAGATATGCCGCAGCCTTATCGGTGCGCTTTTCATCTTCCTCATCGGTATACATAGCGCCTTCAGTACAGCAACCAGCATCAGGTTGACTCTTGAATACACCTTGGCAGCCATCGCCATAAATACAGGTCCAATAAGAGGTCAACCACGTTAGGTCACACTTAAAAATTTCTTCGTCATTCGCAGGGTCAGTAAATTCAACCCAATCGCGCGCAAAACCTGGCTTTAGTTCCGACATAGTCGCAGAGCCTACACGCTTAACAGGTACGCTTGCACAATGAGTCAGCAGATACGTGTAGCTGTAATAGGTGCCGGAGTTATGGGCGAAGCGCTCATTGCTTCGTTGATCTCCAGCGGTATTCCCGCAGATCTTGTCACTATCTCTGAAAAGCGTAGCGAGCGTTGCAATGAATTGATCACAACGTATGGAATTAAAGCATCCGATCTTGCCGCAAATGTTAAAGATGCCGATGCGGTCCTTCTTGTTGTAAAACCACAGGACATGGCAGGAGTTTTAGAAGAAATTCGCGGAAGCGTGAATCAAAAGGCTGTCATTATTAGCTTTGCCGCTGGAAAAAGAATTGAGTTTATTTCACAGCACTTAGGCACTAAGAATCCAGTTATTCGCGTGATGCCAAATACTGCAACAATTGTGGGCTCTGGCATGGCTGCCATTTCGCTGGGTGAAGGTGTGCAACCTCAAGATAAAGATTTTGTGATCGGCTTTTTAGCTGCAACAGGCAAAGTAATCGAAGTACCTGAAGAGTTACAAGATGCCGTCACTGCCACAAGTGGTTCTGGCCCAGCTTATTTCTTTAGGTTTGTTGAGGCGATGGTTGCTGGGGCTCAAGAGCTTGGTTTATCTGCCGATGATGCAACAACGCTTACGTATCAAACAATTATTGGGGCAGCAAAACTTCTAGAAACGTCGGGAAAATCTGCAACTACACTTCGTGAAAATGTAACTAGTCCTAATGGCACAACAGCTGCTGCACTTACTTCATTTGAGAACGATGAAATTTCAACGATTGTGGCTCGTGCCATGAAAGCTGCCCGCGATCGCTCGCAGGAACTAGCGTGAAGCGGCTACTTTCACTTGTTTTTATCGCAACTTTTTTATGGGCGACAAATAGCTCAGCTGCACCAGCGACAATTCCAGTTAAAGATTTAAGACTTCTTGCGACTGCCGGCAGCTTGGACGAGGTAAGCGGGATAATTCCATTGGGTTCCACAATCGTTATTTATGGAACAAAGCAAGAAAAATCATATGCACGGTCGATAGATGCTAGCGGCAACGAGTTGTGGAAAATCGAACTAGATTCACAATTAAACTCATTAGCTTCTGTGGGCACAGTAGATAGTTTAGGAAATATTTGGATTGGCGGCTCGATTTCAGAAGCAATAGGAAATCAAGAAAACACTCCAGGCGCAAAGCCTATCAATCCTGACAATGTAACTACCGTTCCAGAAGATTTAGATATGAGTTTAACGAGTGTAGTTTTATGGCAAATCGATCCAACTACTCTTTCAGTACGGCACTACTTACTTAAACAAACTCAACCAGTGCTAATCACATCAATTGCTATCAATCAAACTGGACTTTCACTTGTTGGAATATCTCCAACCAATAAAGGGAGTGCCGGCATTCTGATTACGATGAATTCTTTAGGTGAATTTGGAGTCCCTCTGCAGATAGGTATTTCATCCACAACGTTGGATGCAGTTGTGCGCAACCCAGATGGATCTATGACGGTAACAGGTGCCAGTGCTGAGACACTCAAAGGTAAAAAGCTTGTCGGTATGGTTGATGGAATTATTGTAAAAATCTCGCAGAGTAATGAAATTCTTTCAGTCGTTCGAAGTTCAGCGTCAAAAGCACGTAGAAATTGGAGTAGCGCTAGCTCTACACTTTTATTGGGGGGAGAGGTAATTACTGGAAAGGTAGTTCAGGCGGCAGTTACTAAATTTTCAACTACCTATGCACCACAATGGAGTAATCGTTTTACTTCAACCGGAAAAACTCTCACGTACGGCTCCACGTATGCTTTCTTGGCATCTACCGGGCCAATTCCACAGCTCACTAAATGGGCGCCGAAAAGCCCTAGGCCAATCGTGCTTATCTTTGATTCCAAGGGTGCGGTTGTTAGTGCATATGCCACGCCAATAAATCAGCGTGAGGTAGTCGGATTGGTATCAAACAAATCGCTGGGCCTTCTCTGCGTAAGTGCAAGTAAAGATTCAGTTTCGATTTTTGCCCTCAACTAGTAATTACGGCTTAAGCAGGACGATTTTTCCATTCATACCTGCAATGAGGTATTTAGTTTTTTTCAGAACTACCCATGTGCTTTGTGTTGTTTCAGCATCTTGAACGCTTCTAAGTAAGCGAATTGCACCTTGGCCCAACGAAACCTTTTTTGTATCAACGCTGCATAATCGATCTTGGCAACCAAAGACAATACTCGAACCATCCAGAAGAATTCCCCCGCTAGGGGTGCCGAAATTCTCAGAGGTAATAGCGTTAACTTTATTTGGTGCACTCAATTTGACCCAACGGATTTGATCTGGTTTTGGTGCCGACATCAATGAACTGGATAGCCACGAGGCAACCACATCTTTACCTACTTTTGCCAAGGCAACATTAAAGCCAAAAACTGAGGCTTTATCAGTCGACATATCCAACGTCTGATAAGTCCAACCAGATGCATCGGTGCCTGCTCGAGAAGCTACACGTACTTGCCCATTTGTAATTTCTTTTTTCTGGTTCATATCAACTACCGAATCATATAAAACAACGGTTTGAGAGCCGTCAAATAGGGCTGAAAGGTTGTAGCCAACGTCGCCAGTCGTGCGACCCTTCGTACTGCTATCGCCATCTACGATTTCATATCGCCAAGGCTTACTATTTACTTTTACTGCACCTAGCAAAATACCTTGACTCTCATCACGGTAGAAAACCTGAACCGTGTTTTGTGTTGCAACGCAAGCATTAGAGATATTGACTTCAGAAGAGGATCGAACTCGCTTTGAATCCGAGTAGCTATTAATGCTCGTTCCATTTCCATCAACAACTTCAAATGTAAAGCTTTTACCGTTAAACGTTGCATAACGTAAGTCTTTATCTACTGCATCTGAGTAGAAAATATGGAGAGTCTGGTTAGAGCGACTGCCATTTACGCACATAGAGAGGTTGCCACTAATTGCATTTCGTGTGCGCCCGCTTGGTCCACCAGCGCCATCAACTGTAGTTTTATTCCACTTCTTTCCATCGTATAAAGCAATTTTTAAGTCACCGCTCTTTGAATCTGTATAAGCAATCACGGGAGATCCATTAAATGTTGTACTTACTAAACTCTTTCCATCGGAGTATGAATCTAAGATACTGCTAGACCATGCCGTTTGTGGCGTAACTTGGGCGGTCATTGCTGCAACTGAATCGCCAACTAAATTTCGAGCAATGACACTAAAACTATAAGTAGTCCCATTTTTTAAGCCAGTGATTAATACCGGGCTAGAGAAGGCGCTCTTTTCGATCCCTGTCTTGAGATTCGTTACAACATATTCAGTAAGTTGTGCTGTTCGCAAATTTGCAGGCGGGTCAAAGACAATAAGTGCTGACTTATCACCCACATATGCGCTGGCATTTCTTGGAGTATCCGGTATGCCTGCGGCTACACCGACCGGTGGCTTATTACGCATATCTTCCATCATGGCCAATAAAAGCGCCCCAGGTTCTCTGAAAATTTCACCGGGATCAAGATTCGGCGTCATTACAGAATCCAAACCTGAGCCGGCGAAAGTATCGTCATCTAAGTGGCTAATGGATGAACCTGAGAGATAACGACTAGGCGCAAAAAGTTTTGGCCTCTCATTTTTATTTGCCGCAATCCCAAGAGGGCCAGACCAGTACAAAGTTGATGTTAATACTGACGCTAGTTGGGTTGATGGAGTTGGAATATCAGCGAGTCTGCTGCCATCCATAGTCTGTGCATATGCATCAAATGGTGTGGGTTGCTCAAGGCTTCCGACTGCAACGTAATTATTATTTGCATCGCTTGTGAGTCCATAGGCACTATTTGATGCGAAACCTAAGCCATGTGCTAATTCATGGAGAAAAACCGACTCTAAATCAAACTCACTTTTTGTTGGCTTTCCATCTCCTCGTGAATTCCATTGTGCACTCGAATTAACTTGAATAATAATTTCGGGCTTTGACTTATCTAAATCTTTCCCAGCTAATGCATTTGCAAGCGCTGAGGGATACCACAAGGCAGGATCAGGGGCTCCGGAAAAGCCTGAGTAAAAATTCACTGCACTGGCACTTCCTAATAAGCCAATGGAGTTAACGCGACCCCATGAAGCTTCCACATTGATTGGCACGGTTGAGGGAAAATTACTCGCCCAAATATCAATTGCCGCCTGGACATCATTTTTTGCCCACATAGGGAAGTTGCTGTACTTAACGTTGAACCGTGACTGAGTTTCCACATTTCGATATTTGGGTCGCTTAGAAGGGCTGTTATTTGTCGCTGCGCCTGCATAAATATTTCCCCATGTCTCTGCTGGTGCAACTTTAAAAACCGCCTGAGAAGCAGGCGCTGACATGAAGGAGACCAGGAGGCCAACAGACAGGGTGAGTACCCAAAGCCGTTTCCACTGGGTTTTCTGCACTCGCCCACGCTAGCAGGGTGGGATGATTCCTTTGTGACTCAAAGCGGCGAATCAGAATTCTTTAAGCAAACCGACAGGGTTACCGCTCCTAAAATCTCGGTTTACGGCAGACATGGTTGCCATCTTTGTGAGGTTGCCATAGAGACCCTGGAACAGATGCAGGGTGAGCTGAAATTTTCGATTGAAAAGATTTATATCGATGGAGATTTAGAACTTGAAAAACTCTATGGTGAGCAGATCCCAGTAATACATATCGATGGTGAACACCATGACTTCTGGCGAGTTGATCCAGAACGCTTTAAATCTTCCCTTGAAAAACATCGTCAGCGTCAATAATTTTGTACGAATAACCTTGTTCAGCTAAAAAGCGTTGGCGATTTTGCGCAAAATCTTGATCGATAGTGTCACGTGAAATTACAGAATAAAACTTAGCGCCTCGACCATCAGATTTTGGTCGGAGAATTCGTCCTAACCGTTGTGCTTCTTCTTGCCGGCTACCAAATGCACCAGAGACTTGAATTGCAATAGTTGCATCAGGTAAATCAATAGAGAAGTTTGCAACTTTTGAAACAACTAGACAAGTAATTTCACCAGTTCTAAATTTATTGAAAAGAACTTCGCGTTCCTTAACCGGTGTATCACCCTTAATCAGAGGAACTCCTAGAACTTCAGAGAGCTCATCGAGTTGATCGATGTACTGACCGATAACCAGAATTTGTTCTCCACTGTGCTTCTCAACAAGGGCCTCGACAACATCTCGTTTGGTCCGAGTTGTTGCACATGTGCGATAACGGTTTTCAGGTTCAGCAGTTGCATACATCAAACGCTCGTTCTCGGTTAGGTTTACGCGAACTTCAATGCACTCTGCTGGAGCAATATAGCCCTGAGATTCAATCTCTTTCCATGGAACATCGAAGCGTTTTGGCCCAATGAGTGAAAATACTTCACCTTCCATGCCATCTTCACGCACTAAAGTTGCTGTTAATCCCAAGCGGCGTCGAGATTGAATATCGGCAGTAAAACGAAAGATTGGCGCAGGTAATAGGTGCACCTCATCGTAGATAATTAAACCCCAGTCATAAGAATCGAAGAGATCTAGATGGGCGTACACACCATTTTTCTTCTTCGTCATGACTTGATATGTCGCAATGGTTACTGGGCGGATTTCTTTTTTTGCACCTGAGTATTCGCCGATTTCATCTTCATTGAGCGTGGTTCGCTTTAATAACTCTTCTCGCCACTGTCGAGCCGCAATTGTGTTTGTAACTAAAATTAAAGTAGTGGCTTTGGCATGTGCCATTGCTGCAGCACCAACAATTGTCTTTCCAGCACCGCAGGGGAGCACTACGACACCAGAGCCACCATGCCAAAAACCCTCAGCAGCTAACTCTTGGTAGGGACGAATCTTCCAATCACTTTGAACGAGATCAATTGCATGAGCTTGCCCATCAACATAACCCGCAAAATCCTCAGCCGGCCAACCCAATCGCAAGAGTGATTGCTTTATCTGTCCACGCTGGCTGGGCAAAACTGCAATTGTTTGCGCATCTATGCGAGCACCGAGTAATGGTTGAATCTTTCGCGCGCGAATAACTTCTTCAAGTACAGCAGTGTCTGTTGTGACAAGAATTAATCCATGAACTGGATCTGCTTCCAGTCGCAAGCGACCATATCGAGACATTGTTTCCGCCACATCAATTAAAATTGAATGTGGAACGGCATATCTAGAGTATTTAATAAGCGTATCAATGACTTGTTCAGCATCATGGCCTGCAGCACGCGCATTCCATAAACCAAGCGGCGTAAGTCGATATGTATGAATATGTTCTGGAGAGCGCTCTAGTTCAGCAAAAGGTGCGATAGCACGGCGACATTCAGTAGATAACGGGTGGTCAATATCTAAGAGCAGCGTTTTATCGCTTTGAACGATTAGCGGCCCATCAGTCATTAAGTAGGTCCTTAATAAGTGCATGTAATAGGGCGCTTTGAGGCTCAAGTCGGGTGATATCTACCCACTCATGTGCGGCATGCGCGCCATCGCCAACTGCGCCTAAACCATCTAGAACTTGAGCGCCTGCAGCTGCAGCAAAGTTGCCATCACTCGCACCGCCTACAGAGGCGTGCTCAAGCGGCGGCATTCCAAGTGCTGCTGCAACTTTTGCGGCACGTTCATACAGCGCCATCGTAGATTTAACTTCCAAAGGTGGGCGATTGAAACCACCAGTGATTTCATATCGCGCCAAAGGATTAATTGAGTTTAGGTTTCGGATTCCTGCATCGACTCGTTCTATTTCTGCCATTGAGAAAGATCGGACATCGATATCCAAAACAGCTAAATCCGGAACCGTGTTTGTTGTATTTCCAGAACGCAACATTGTTGGGACAACAGTTGTACCAAGATCGCTATTTGCGAGAGCCGCTATCGCAAGAATTGCGTGGCCCATTTCAGTTGTTGAGTTAATTCCTTTTTCAGGTTCAAGTCCCGCGTGTGATGCTTTTCCGTGAATACGTACTTGATACATCGCAGTACCTTTACGACCTGTTTTAACTTTGCCATTCAAAGATGCTTCAATAACTAACACTGCTTGTGCTTTACTGGAAATTTCTTTAATAAAATCTTTGCTGGTTGCACTTCCAGTTTCTTCATCAGTTGTGGCGATGAGCGCTGCAGCACCATCAATTCCCTTCATCGCATACAGTGCTTGGATAAACCCTGCCTTCATATCAAAAACACCTGGACCTCGAGCAGCATTTCCTTCAATGCTCCATACCGGCTCAAATGATCCCTTTGGCCATACGGTATCTAAGTGCGCCAACACAATAACGTCAGGATTTTCAGAGCCCCACCAAAATACTGGACGCTCATTTACTTCACGAATCGTTGCGGGTGAGCCTAAAACTTCATTAGCTAAATCAGAGGCCAGGGCAATTACTTGGCGGCAGGCTGTTAAATCTTCAGTCGGAGACTCCAACCTGACAAGTTTTTCGAGCGCTGACAGCATGGGTGAAGTCTATAACGCAGCTACGCCGGTGATGCGCGGAATTCGGAAGGATTGAACTTCACCAGTTGCGTGGTCACGGGCGATTAAGGCACCAGCGCTGACCCGAATTGGATCAATAATCCGATGAGTAACGGCGCCATTGTTATCGGCATAACCAATTGAAAGTGATTTCTCCTCAAGAATGTATTTATTTATTAAATCCATTGTTTCATTGGCCGTACTTCGCGGTAATGCACCTAATGCTTCATTTGCTACTTGTCGCAAGTGTGCTTGCTTATGGCTAGATTTTTCGCCCGTACGAATTACGCGAATTGCAGAGTTAAGCATGTCAATGTCCGGAACTTCAATTTCTCCGACAATTCTTGGAGGTCGTGGTTTTGCTAAGGCTCGGTTTGCGTGTTTTCCAGTTAAAATTAAACCGTTAGCTGATTCAGCAGCTGGTAAATATCCAGATTCTCGAAGCACTCGCATTACATCTACAGAATCGTGATTACAAACAATTACTTCAGGGGCTATTCTCCTTAGTGCGAGTACATCCAACTTTTTATCGTTCATTATCTGAGCAATTAGTGCCGTATCTTCACAGCGTATGAAAGAAGATGTATTTCCAACTCGGAGTTTTCCATGTTTCTTTGAAACATCGGCAATCAAATATTCCAATGGTTGAGGCATCGGAGTTTTAGAAGTCTTGCTTAAGAAAGCTTTTATCTCTTCGCCGGTTTTTCCATGGTCTAGCGCTCTTCGAATTGTTGCTTCGGTAAAACGATAAACGGTTGCGCCGCCGCGGCTCTCAATCTCAGCCATGATTGCTAACTCTTGTGAGACTTCATGCTCTAAAGGGCCTGGCGCAATCGCAGTGTTATCACTTTGAATAAGGATGTGGTCAACTGTTTTTGGGAGATCGGCATTAATAAGGCTTAGTTCTGCACCTTCTAGAAAAGCTATTCCATATGCAGATAGCGCACCTTGACCAGTAAGCCCAAGCCACTCCGACTCACGCAGCGTCCATGAAGCTAACTCTTCTTGCATAGAGGAGTTACGTCGGACAGGAGCACGCCATGCCAGGAGTGAATTAAAGGAGTTTATGTCAGGGGCAATTCCCTGGTTTTCTTTGAGTATTGAAAGGGTGAGCGCGCGGACTCGTGCAGCATTTACTCGATCGAGTTCAGGGCCAAGAGCTGCAACATTTTTAGCGTCAGCTCGCCCTACAAGACCGCTGGCACGGGAAGTGATTAACCATGCCGACGTTAAAGCTTGCCATCTATCTGCAGGTGTCTGCATCAACCAAACGTCAAACTTATTGCTGGGCATGATTCGGTCATCTGAATCAATACTTATTAATGATGATAAATATGCTAACTCAGTTATAAAAGCCGTACATGATTCATCAACGCCTAAATGATTTGAAATAATTTTAAGATCTCGTACTCCTAGGCCTCCTGCGCGCAAAGCATCTGCTGGTTCTTCGGCCCAAAAATTCAGCAACTCCTCAACCCAGCGCAGTACAGTTGAAATATTCGCGATGGATGCTAAATTGATTTGGTCTTTGTTACGAACTGCACCAACTAATTGTGGTGCATCAACAAGATTTTCTTTATGGATTTTTCCACCGCGAAGATAAATAGCTACTTCACGTGGAAGTACAACAGTTCTCTGGTCAAGTGGAACTAAGAATTTTCGTTCTAGTAACCAAGCAACTCCAGGTCCTGGGTTTTTTATATCGCCAACACTTCCTCGTGGTGGACCCCACACTAATCGCTCCAGAGTTCTGCGGGCTTCTGCAGGTGCATCATCAAGCTCACTTAACTTAAGTTTTGCCAATGAAGCTGGTCCAAGTCCAGCAGGCTCATTTCCAAGCACATCACGAAGTTGCGAAGGCAATCGCATTCCATCGTTAGCGGGATAAATCAAGCCCATCGCAATTAAATCTTCGAGCACAGCAGCACTGGCTTTATGCGTTAATCCCACAACTGATTTAGTTGAAAAAGGTTCATTTAACGAAACTGCCGCTTCAAGAACTTGAAACTGCCATTGATTGAGTGAATCTATTGCTCGGGCCAAACTTGGCGGCGAACATGCACGTACTGCAAGAGAGGCCACATCAGGTGGCACCGGGATTACAAGATCGGGGCGCTTAGTAAATAGTGTTAAAAGTGCAGCATCATCAACACTACGTAAGTAGTCGGAGAATGAGCGCATTTCCATAACTTGCTAACATTACTGGGCTTTAGTACTTATTGTGTAATCAGCGACGTTTTCTTCTCGGGGTAAGCCATGTACCCAAGGCTGCAAGTCGTACAACAACAGGCGAAATTGCACGGCCAATAAAACGTGCACGCCGAAAATCGTGGATCGGCCACCCTTCAGCCATTGCGCGCAGGCCCAATATTGCATCTGGATTTATTGCCGATGGATGGCCTACACATTGCAAGAGTGGAAGGTCATTATTGCTATCTGAATATGCATAACAATCTTCTAAATTCAGGCCAACACGTTGAGCAAGGTCTCTCACAGCTGTTGCTTTTTCTTTTCCGTGCAATAACGCCCCAACCATTTCGCCGGTATAGGTTCCATCTTTAATCTGAGCTTTACTTCCTAGCGCTCCAGTAAAACCTAAACGATTTGCAATTAGCACGGCCATGTCCTCTGGCGCTGCAGTAACTAACCACACTTCTTCACCATTTGCTAAATGCTTTTGTGCAATATCAATTGTTCCTTGCCAGATTGCAGGTGAAACAAACTCATCATAAATCTCTTGCGCAATCGCCTCGATATCCTTGACGCTATGGCCGCCAATAAAATTTGTGGCTGACTCTTGAAAGCGTGCGATCTCTTCCTTATTTTCTTTTCCTGTTAAGCGAAAGCGCAGATTGGCTAGGACGAATCGGGAGATATCCTTTTTGGTGAAGTATCCACGTTGATACATGCCGCGCCCAAGAAAATAGATCGTGGAGCCACGGATTAGCGTGTTATCTACATCGAAAAAGGCTGCTCGCTTCGCCGTGAGTGCCATGTCACTACCTTAACGAACTTGACCCAATAGGGACGCTTTATGCTTACCCAATGAGTTCAACAGTCCATGTGATTCGTCACGGAGAAGTAGAAAACCCACAGAAGATTCTCTATGGGCGCCAACCGGGATGGCGACTTTCTGATCGTGGCCAAGAGATGGCTCGCACATTGGGAGATTGGTCTCGGACAATTGATTTAGGTGCGCTCTATGTTTCACCACTCCAGAGAGCGCAAGAGACTGCAGCTCCGATTGCCGCCGCGCATTCATTAGCAATCACAACGGATGAGCGTTTAATAGAGGCGGCAAATGTTTTTGAAGGTAAGCCATTTGGTGTTGGCGACGGAGTACTTCGCCACCCTGCTGCATGGAAACACTTGTGGAACCCATGGCGACCTTCATGGGGAGAGCCATATGACGAACAAATTAACCGTATGCTCGCGGCGGTTTTTGCAGCACGAGCATCAGCAAATGGAAAAGATGCGATTTGTATTTCGCATCAACTTCCAATCTGGATTTTACGCAGTGCGATTGAAAATCGTAGGCTGATACATGATCCACGTAAACGAGAATGCTCGTTAGCCTCGGTAACAAGTATTCATTTTGATCAAGATGGCTTGATTTCTGGACTAACATATTCAGAACCTGCACGTCATTTACTGCCAGGAAAATGATGAAAAAGATTTATAAGGTTTTTGTTTTGACCATGCTAGCAATTGCTTTAACAAGTTGCAGCGGCGGTGGAACTTCTACAGCTCAAGAAAGTTTTATTTCTGGTAATGGAACAGTTACATTTATAAAATCTGCTAATCGGATTGCCGCACCTGACCTTTCAGGGATGACCCTTTCTGGTAAGAATTATTCACATAAGTTTGGGAGAGTGACGGTAGTTAATGTCTGGGCCTCATGGTGTGCTCCTTGTCGCGCAGAGATTCCAACACTGATCGCACTGTCAAAGAAATACAGCGAAACTTCTTTTATCGGAATTCTTACCCGTGAAAATCCACCCACTGCTGAAGCCTTTGCTCGTCGCTTTGCAATCCCTTACCCAACACTTATAGATGACTCAATTTTGATTGGTTTCAAAGGCTCCCTGCCAGCAAACGCAATACCCTCAACAGTTGTGATTGATAGAAATGGAAAGGTAGCTGGACGCATTTCCGGTGAAATTACCGTAGCTTCACTCTCATCATTGATTGAAAAAGTGAGTGCAGAATGAAAGAGTTTTTTGTCGAACAGATACTTAATGGATTCTTAGTGACAGCATTTCCTGTTGCATTTGTCGCAGGTCTAATTTCCTTTCTTTCCCCATGCGTTCTGCCACTTGTGCCTGGCTATTTATCTTTCGCTGCTGGTTTTTCAAATAATCGAGGGAAAATACTTCTAGGTTCATTGCTTTTCGTACTTGGCTTCAGCACAGTATTTGTTTCCTATGGCGCAGTTTTTGGCGGTCTAGGAAATAAATTAGTGGCTCATGAAGTCGGAATTTCGAGGGGGCTCGGAGTAGTAACAATTTTTCTTGGCTTTATTTTCCTCGGAAAATTCGCGATGCTTCCTACAATTCGTCCACGCATGAAAACTACCGGCGGATTAATTGGAGCCCCACTTTTAGGATTCCTTTTTGGCATTGGTTGGACGCCGTGCATAGGTCCTGCACTAGCAGCAGTTCAAACTTTGGCTTTTCAAGAATCTAGTGCTGGACGGGGTGCATTTTTATCATTGGGCTACTGCCTTGGTTTGGGCATGCCCTTTATTGCTTCTGGAATTTTTCTTGATCGCTCTGAAAAACTTCGCAAGGTTCTTGTTCGTCGCGGCGATCTCATCTCCAAAATCGGTGGAGTGTTTCTTATTACGATCGGAGTTTTACAAGTGACTGGAACCTGGGGTCAGATTATGAACTCTTTGCGTTCACTAATTTCAGATTTCATCCCGGTGGTTTAAATGAGCGAAAAAACCCAACTTCCAGAGCTTGGCAGCGTCGGATTATTTAGATTCGCATGGCGTCAATTAACTAGTATGCGCACCGCGTTGGTGTTATTGATGATGTTAGGCCTTGCTGCTATTCCTGGCTCGCTGATTCCGCAGCGCACTCAAAACCCCATGGCAGTGAGTGCATATTTCAAGAGTTCGCCGAGTCAGGCTAAATGGATGGATCAACTCTCACTCTTTGATGT
>WLKQ01000080.1 GCA_009701185.1 Actinomycetota bacterium
ACTGGAATTGTGTTTTCATGACCCAGGAAGTTATTGCCAGCGCTATCGCCAACAAGAAGTACCGGGATTCCGGCTTGGTCAAAAATCTCGGCAGTCATCTGCTCATAAGAGGTGAGCATGACCCATTTTTCACCGCGCTTTTTTGCAGCCGCTAAATCCACAATTGTGACGCGTCGATGCAGTGCCCCGCCATATAAGGCTTCCATGTGATGTCCTCTCCTCGACGCTCGCACTAGTGCAAGTCCCCGGGTACAGGCATAAGGGTACCCCTGTTAGGCTTGAAAAATGAAGCTGCGGGTGGCGCTAGCCCAGATCAACCCCACTGTGGGAGATTTTGCGGGCAATGCAGCCTTGATTGCAGCATCGATTGAAAAGGCGCAGAGCTCCGGTGCACACCTTGTAGTTTTCCCAGAGATGATCGTGACAGGTTATCCAGTTGAAGATTTAGCGTTGCGCCCATCTTTTCAAAAGGCCAGTAAAGCCACAATTGCGCAGGTATCCAAAGGCATTCATGGCGATATCGTGGCGGTCATTGGTTATCTGGATACTTCTGCAGACGGTGCACCTCATAATGCTGTAGCCGTTATCTCTGAAGGAAAAGTTGTCGCTACATACATCAAGCGCCACCTTCCTAACTACGGCGTCTTTGATGAATTTCGAAATTTCACAGCAGGTACTAAAAATTTAGTAGTGCGAATACATGGGGTCGATGTGGCCATTGCAATTTGTGAAGATATTTGGCACTCAATGACCGAAGTAGCAGAACGCATCCCTGGATTAGTAGTTGTGCCCAATGGCTCTCCTTATGAGCAAAATAAAGACGACGCACGTTTGGCGTTAGTTCAAAAACGAGCGATTGAGGTGAAAGCTCCTTTGGCATATGTCAATATGACTGGAGGAGCAGATGATTTAGTTTTCGATGGTGACACTATCGTCGTAGATAAAGCTGGAGAATTAATTGCTCGCGGCCCACAATTTGCTGACGAATTAGTAGTCGTAGACATTGATTGCCAGGTGCAGAGCTCAACTCCAGACGTTGTTATCTCGGATGAGCCGGCACGTATGAACGGTGAGTTACAGCCAATAGTGCAAGTGCGATTAAGTGATGAAGCAGAAATGTGGACGGCCCTTGTAACTGGTCTGCGCGATTACATTCACAAAAATGGTTTTACATCTGTTGTAATGGGCCTATCAGGTGGCATCGATTCAGCTCTTGTTGCCGCTATTGCTATTGATGCCCTGGGTGCAAAAAATGTCTATGGCGTTGCGCTGCCAAGTAAGTATTCTTCGGATCACTCAGTTGAGGATGCGCGAAGCTTGGCCGATGCCACTGGCATTAACTTTCGCACGGTTGCCATAGAACCAATGGTTGTCAGCTTTATGGAGAGCCTTGCTTTGCGCGGGATCGCTGAAGAAAATCTGCAGGCGCGGGTGCGTGGCACAACCTTGATGGGGATTTCAAATCAAGAGGGTCACATCGTTATGGCTACTGGCAATAAGAGCGAACTAGCGGTGGGTTACTCAACTTTGTATGGCGATGCAGTGGGTGGCTTTGCGCCCATAAAAGATATTTATAAGACCGATGTGTGGGCGCTTGCTAGATGGCGAAATGCGCTCGCCATAAACCAAGGAGCAGTGCCACCAATTCCCGAGCGCTCGATAACCAAAGAGCCCAGCGCCGAACTGCGTCCAGATCAAAAAGACTCCGACTCTCTTCCGGATTACCTTCTGTTAGATCAGATTCTGCGTCTCTATGTAGATCATGATCACGGGTATGAACAGTTGATTGCAGATGGCTTTGAAGCGGTGTTAATCAAGCGTGTAATTTCTTTAGTAGATAAAGCTGAATACAAGCGCCGCCAATATCCGCCTGGCACAAAAGTCTCAGGGCGTGCCTTTGGAAAAGATCGTCGCTTGCCTATGACATCCAAATGGGCGCAATCCTAAACCTGCGAACTATTCGCAACTCGCTAATTTATTTATAGTCAGTAAACTTCACTCTATGAAATCGATTATCACGTGGTTTTTTACACGCAACCGGATAGTTGATTTCTGCCTAGCTACATCGTGCAGCTGCTGAACTCTTTCTCATTCAGCCCTGTCCTGTTATTCCCGTAGCTAGATTTCTTTGGAGAACTATGAGTACTTTTAACAACATTACTGAAGCTTTTGGAAATACCCCGCTAGTGCGCATCAATAAAATCACCGATGGCGCACAAGGCAATGTCTATGCAAAGTTAGAGTTCTACAACCCAACATCCTCGATTAAGGATCGCTTAGGAATTGCAATGATTGATGCCGCTGAAGCAAGTGGCGTCCTCAAACCTGGCGGAACAATTGTTGAGGCAACATCGGGTAACACCGGAATTGCCGTAGCGATGGTTGCAGCCGCCCGTGGGTACAAGTCGATATTCACAATGCCAGAGTCGGTATCAAAGGAGCGCCGCAAACTGATCCGGGCATTCGGAGCTGAGTTAGTACTGACACCGGCTGCTGAAGGCATGAAAGGCGCAGTTGCGGCTGCTGAAAAACTTGGCGAGTCAGGTGCGGTTTTAGTTCGTCAATTTGAAAATGAAGCTGGACCAGCGATTCACTATGCAACAACTGGACCTGAGATTTGGCGAGACTTAGATGGAAAAGTAGATGCATTTGTTTCTGGCATTGGCACGGGCGGCACAATTACAGGTACAGGGCGCTACTTAAAAGATAAAAATCCAGCCATTAAAGTTTTTGGCGTTGAACCTGCTGCTTCACCAATTCTTAACGGTGGTGAGCCTGGGCCACATCCGTTACAAGGAATTGGAGCAAACTTTATTCCAACTATTTTAGATCGCACCGTTTATGATGAAATTTTGGATGCAACGGCCGATGATGCGATGAAGTTTGCACGCCGCGCAGCTGCAGAAGAAGGAATCTTGGCGGGAATATCCTCGGGTGCAACGTTGTGGGCAGCCATAGAAGTTGCTAAACGTCCAGAGTTTGCTGGCAAAAATATCGCCGTCATTCTTGCCTCTGCTGGTGAGCGATATCTATCTACGATTTTGTATCAAGATTTAGCGGATTAATAATGTCATTTTTCGGTCGCATCAAAGAGGATCTGGATAATGCGCTCACGCACGATCCAGCCGCTAGAAACCGTTTAGAGGTTGCACTCACGTATCCAGGCGTGCATGCAGTGTGGGGTTATCGAATTTCGCATTTCCTTTGGTCAATTAATCTGAAACTTCTTGCGCGCATACATGCAAACGCTGTTCGCTTTACTACAGGTGTTGAGATTCATCCTGCCGCTACAGTTGGTCGCCGCTTCTTCATCGATCATGGAATGGGTGTTGTTATTGGTGCCACCGCGATTATTGGTGATGACGTCATGATGTATCACGATGTTACATTGGGAGCTAGGGCAAATGTGAAAGGCAAGCGTCATCCCACTATTGAAAACAACGTTGTGATCGGCGCTGGGGCCAAAATTATTGGTGACATCACCATTGGCCACGGTGCGCGAATAAGCGCCAATGTGGTCATTACGAAAGATATCCCTGCACAGAGCACGCTTGAAAGCAGTGAATTCTTCGTTATTTAATTGATGTAACACGGCCGTAACCTGCCTTTGTAAGAATGCGCCACATGTCCCCAGAGATGAGCAAGCAGCAAGAGTTCGTTCTTCGCACAATTGAAGAGCGCAATATCCGTTTCGTGCGTTTATGGTTCACCGATGTTTTGGGCTTTCTAAAATCTGTGGCAATTGCACCTGCTGAGTTAGAAAACGCATTTGAAGAGGGAATCGGCTTTGATGGTTCGGCAATTGAAG
>WLKQ01000081.1 GCA_009701185.1 Actinomycetota bacterium
CATGCCACAGTGATTGCGAAAGAAACCGCTGCGGCAATTCGAGATGGCATTAGTGAGTTTGCAATTTACCAAATTGAGGAAAAAGCATTAGCGCATGCGGAGTTTCACACTCCTGGCCAGGTTGCCAACAAGGTGCGCACAACAATTGCACAATTAGCACCTTTAGAGTTTGAGGAAGTTGTTGATCGAGCACATGAGGCGCGTCGCGTAAGTTGCTATAACGAGGCTGATGGAATGGCCACGGTTGTTGCAATTCTTCCGGCACAGGATGCGCAGACGGTAATGAAATCTATTGAGGCCTACATCCTTAAGATGAATGAGCAGGATGAAGCCGAGCATGCTCGCAGCAGAAGCTGGACCAGTGGTTCAGGGACCAGTGGTTCAGGTACCAGTGGTTCAGGTACCAGTGGTTCAGGTACAGGTGGTTCAATCGCAGCAACAAGTACGTGGTCGTTACTCACCGCCGACAATAAGCGTGCTGATGCTCTCACTGCCATTCTCTCTCGTGCTTTAGTTGAGAAAATTGATGAGGTTCGCCCTCATCGCCGTCCAATAACTATTAATGTGACAATCGATTTACCAACGCTTTTGGGATTAGCAGAAAACCCTGGTCAACTCTCTGGATATGGAGCAATTCCTGCATCAGTTGCCCGCGAATTAGCATCGGATGCAACATGGAAAAGATTCATTACCGATCCGCAGACTGGAAATCTCTTGGACTACGGTCGTGAAAAATATGAACCACCACAGGCGCTCGTTGATTTTCTTCTCGCCCGCGATCGCACATGTCGTTTCCCGGGTTGTCGTCAACCAGCATCGAGAACAGATATTGATCACGCAGAAAGTTGGGAAGGTGGGGGTGAAACTTCGCCTGAAAATCTTGGACTTCTATGTCGCAGACACCATCGATTAAAGACACACGGTAAGTGGAGTTTGGTGAGTAATGCCGATGGATCATGTGAGTGGACATCTCCTTTAGGCAAAAATTACTTTGTGCCAGCTCGTCCAATTAATGAATCCGTATAGCCCAATCCCGTCAGCGCATTGGTTTGAGCCCAATCCCGTCAGCGCATTGGTTTGAGCCCAATCCCGTCAGCGCATTGGTTTGAGCGCAATCCCGTCAGCGCATTGGTTTGAGCGCAATCCCGTCAGCGCATTGGTTGTCACGATGCTCTGTCATCTGCTCCACAAGATGATCCTAGAATTTCTAGACATCCGTGCGACAACACCTGTCATACTTTCGCAATGATTTGGTGGCCACAAGAACTCCCAACGTTAACCTATGGGTTAATAACATTGCGCCCCATAGCTGAGACTGACATTTCGGGCATCTATCAGGGCTGCCAAGATCCACTTATTGGGCGATTTACCCGAATCCCGGCCGACTACACAATGGCAAATGCTGAGTTCTTTGTTCGCGAAAAAACTCCAAAATCTTTGCGTGAAAAAACAGAGTTATCTTTTGCTATCGATTATGGAAATGGCTCTGACAGAGTATTTGCTGGCGTAATTTCATTTCACAGTATGGATTTGCCAGATTTAGTGGCTGAAATTGGTTACTGGATTAGTGCTGATGTGCGCGGCAAAGGCGTCGGTGGAATTGCAACCAAGGTTTTGACTAATTTTGGTTTTGAAACAATGGGTTTTGAGCGCATTGAAGCCATAGTTGATGTAGAAAATATCGCGTCGCAGAAACTATTGAAGAGCTCTGGGTATACCCTTGAAGGGATTCTTCGTAAGAAGTCGCGTCGCAGCGATGGTGGTCAGATCGATATGGCGATGTATTCGGCTCTTCGAGATGAGTGGAAAGGGCTGTAATGGAAAGCTTGGCAGCACTCGTTGCAATCTTGATGCTAACCGCACTGCTCAGCGGTCCTGTTGCAATTGCATTGTCGGCAATAAAGACTGACATATGGATTCTTAATATTTTTCGAAAACTTTTTCATGGCTTCTTTGTAACTATTTCTCTCTGGATTGGGATGATGTTTTTCTTATCTTCCAGCATGCCTTTCTTCGCACGTTTGATTGGCCTCTATGCTTTAACAACTGGCTTTATAGCTTCACGACGTGAATATTTTCCGGATATAAAAATCGTTAGCCAATTATTTGCCCGCTTTGGAATTCAACGTAAAGCTGTTAACAAATCCGGAGAAGGGCTCGAAGCTTCTGGTGATGGAAGCCAAGCCAACACAAAACGTTATTCATCTATGCATGGACCAATAATTAAATGGCGCCGAAATGGTCGCTCGGGTGGAAATGACGGACATGGCCCTAGCGGTCAGCACTAATACATTCCAGTGCCATTCATATTCACCACAGAGATAAGCATTGTCACCATATCGGTAAGCATGGTCACTACTGCGGGACTGACTTAGAGTTCCTTGTCGGTAGTTTCACCTAGGCTATCCATCATGAATCGTGATGGCAGTGAGGACGAGTCCTGGCAGCCGAGTATCGGCGAACTCAGTCGCCCACTATCGAGCTCTGTTTTTATCGTCTTGGATATTGAAACATCAGGGGGCTCACCTCATAGTGGTGCGGGAATTACTGAAATCGGAGCCGTGAAAGTTGTTGGTGGACAGGTAGTTGGAGAGTTTCAATCTCTCATAAATCCTGGAACTCCAATCCCAGATTACATCACCGATCTAACTGGCATTTCTGATGCGATGATTCAAGGATCGCCTTCAATTGAAAACTTGCTACCGAGTTTTCTAGAGTTTTTAGGTCCGGCATCCGAGAATATTCTTGTGGCTCACAACGCAAACTTTGATTTAGGCTTCTTAAAAGCTGCCGCATCGCAGCACAAATTTCAATGGCCGGCATACAAGGTTTTTGACACTGTTCGTTTAGCCCGTTCTGTATTGAGCAAAGATGACGTGATCGATTGCAAACTCTCAACGCTGTCGGTCTATTTTAATGCACAAACATCACCTAATCACCGTGCTCTCGATGATGCACGCGCGACCGTCGATGTTCTTCACGGAATCTTTGAACGATTTGGTTCTTTTGATATCTACACAGTTGAAGATGTTGAGGCATTGACTAAGCGGGTTAAGAGGCCGGTTCGCTACAAGTGACTAGGCAGTTCTCTGCACATAGCAATTCAATTCTCTGCACATAGCAAGGCAGTTCTCTGCACATAGCAATTCAATTCTCTGCACATAGCAATTCAGTTCCCTGCGAGTAAAACATCATCGTTGCAAGTAAAAATGGTGGAGGTGCCGGGAATCGAACCCGGGTCCTTCGGTGCAAAAACAGGGCTTCTACGGGCGTAGTGTGATTAACGCTTTCTCAGTCCCGAAGTTTTTCCACACAACTCTTCGACGAACTCAGTTACGAAACTGTTCTCTCGCATAGTCCGTAACGCCTATGCGATGAAGAGCCCTCTATCGACGCTAGATTCCAGACCGAGAGCGGCATCTGGGCTAACGGCTTCAAACTAGCTTA
>WLKQ01000082.1 GCA_009701185.1 Actinomycetota bacterium
CTCACCGATAAGTTCTTAGCTTTAGCTACGGCTTGAATATTCTGGGCCGTTGAGGCATCGATATCTATAACGTGTGCGGCTTCTGGTCCAGTCACAATTTTGTTCATATAAAAACTCGACTGAGGGTCATACATCGTGCCGCGAGGCGACAGCGCAATCACAGAAATTGCACCATTCATTCCATTGGCAGTAAGGGAAGTACCATCTATTGGATCTACTGCTACATCACATGAAGGTCCTTCTTGGTTTCCGACGTGCTCACCGTTGTGCAACATTGGAGCACTATCTTTTTCACCCTCACCAATAACGACGACTCCAGCCATATCTACTGTATTAATCATGGCGCGCATAGCTTTTACTGCAGCATCATCGGCTAAGTTCTTTTCGCCACGTCCAACCCAAGGCGCTGCAGCTATCGCCGCAGTTTCAGTCACGCGAATGAGTTCAAGGGCTAAATTGCGATCGGGTGTTGGAGGCATTATTCCCGACTTACTTGTGCACCTAGTTGGCATAGTTGCTCTGCAAAGTTTGGATAACCACGATCCACATGGAAAGCTTGATCAATAGTTGTTTCACCTTCACTTACTAACGCTGCAAGAATTAAACCGGCGCCTGCGCGGATATCAGTAGCTTCAACGGGCGCGCCAGAGAGTTCATTCACTCCATCAATAGAGGCATGGTGGCCATCCACGCTGATGTGAGCGCCTAATCGAATGAGCTCATTGACGAACATAAAGCGTGATTCAAAGACATTTTCAGTCACAAGTGAATGTCCATCAGCGATGGCGTTGAGGGCAATAACCATGGGCAACAAATCTGTGGGAAAGCCAGGGTATGGAAGCGTAGAAACATCGATGGCTTGGGGGCGCGTATCCATCCGCACGCGGATTCCATCGGCGGTAGAAGTGACAATTGCACCAGCACTAGCTAGCTTTTCTAGCGGTAGTTCTAAATCTTGAGCACGAGCTCCATGAATTGTTATATCCCCGCGAGTCATCGCTGCAGCAAATGCCCACGTGCCAGTAATTATTCGATCGGCAATTGTGGCATGTGTTGTTGGATGCAACTGCGTTACTCCAGTAATTGTTATGAGCGGAGTTCCGAGACCTTGGATTTTAGCTCCCATAGAAATAAGAAATTCGCCTAGATCAACTAAGTCGGGTTCACGGGCAGCGTTATCAATAGTGGTCACACCGTTTGCTAATACGGCAGCAGTCATAATATTTTCGGTAGCTCCAACACTTGGAAAATCTAATTCGATTGCGGCACCGACTAAGCCATTAGGCGCTTCTGCAATTACATAGCCATGTTCAATATGAGCTTTTGCGCCTAGAGTTTCCAGACCCTTAATATGAAAATCTAAACCGCGTGAACCGATTGCATCCCCACCTGGAAGTGCAACTTCAGCCTGTCCAACTCTGGCTACTAGTGGCCCTAGTACATTTATCGATGCACGCATCTTTCGCACTAAGTCATAATCTGCTCGGTGGCCGGGAGTTTCTGGTACATCAATAGTCAGTACAGATCCTTTGTGCTCAACGCTGCACCCTAAGCGTGTTAACAAGTCCGACATAATATTTACATCAGCAATCTCTGGAACATTTGTGATCGTTGTTTTACCACTGGCCAACAAAGACGCCGCCATCAGTTTAAGGACTGAGTTTTTAGCCCCCGTAACGGTGACCTCACCGCGTAGGTGAGCCCCACCTACAACGCGGAAACGGTCTAGAGATGCCATGGCGGCAGTCTACTTATAGGCTACGGGCATGGTTAATTTAACGCGCATTTACACCAAGACTGGCGATGACGGCACTACCTCCCTAGGGGATATGAGCCGTACATCCAAAAACGATCCTCGCCTTGAAGCCTACGCAACAGTCGATGAAGCTAACTCTTCTATAGGTGTCGTGCTGTCAACCGATGAACTCAGTGATGATGTGCGCGCGCTTTTAGTGAGAATTCAAAATGATCTATTTGACGTTGGCGCTGATCTTTGTACGCCTATCGTAGATTCACCAGCATTCGAGCCTCTACGAGTTCTTGATTCACAGGTTGAATATTTAGAACAAGCAATTGATAAATATAATAGTGAGCTTGAATCTCTTCGTTCCTTTGTTCTTCCATCAGGAACGGCAGCTGCTGCGCATCTTCATGTTGCGCGAACAGTAGTTCGCCGAGCAGAGCGACGTACGTGGGCAGCCATACATGCATTTGGTAGTGGAGTGAGTCCTATTACGGCTCAATACTTAAACCGTTGTTCAGATTTACTTTTCGTATTGGCACGATATTCCAATAAAGCGATTGGTGATCAGCTCTGGGTTCCAGGAGCTAATCGCTAATTAGTTATTGGTTGATAAGTATTTGATGGTATTTTCTCAGTCGTAGAATCGTGATGACAGTTTGCGGTTATTCCAGAAACCACACGGTGAAGCTCTAGCGGTTCTTGACTGATTAAAAGGACCGTTGTTATTTGCCGCTTGACGGTCTCTCTTATCGTGGCTCTAATAGTTCCGTAAACTTTTTGAGTTTTATCATCATTCGAAGTCTGTCCAACAACTTTTGCATTGACATCCCACCAGGTGCAGCCGTTGAGCGCGGCAAGCTGGACTGCGCCGCACGAATATTCCTCACAGACCGGCACTCCATCAACTAATTGAGCTAGTTGGCGCGTTAACGCCTTGCTGTTAGATGCCGTACCCAAAAGTTCACGGGCTGATGGAATTTTGGCGTAAACCTCACCATTTCTCTTAAAGCCCTTAGGTGGCCATGTAGGAGAAGGCGATGGTGAGAGGGTCACCCTTTTTTTATGAATCATTATCGAGTCATGCGTTGGCTTCGGTAGCATCGCAGCGTTTGCGATAGGCGCACAAAGAGTGGCCACCATAATGAAGGCTAGTAAGCGCTTAATCGCGATCCCACTTAAATTTGCGAACCGAGAAAAAAACTCCGATCGCAAGCCAGAGAATCAGGATGAGGAAAGTTTTACCATTTTCCCAAGACTTAGCTACCTCTTGCGAAGCAAAAGAATCGGGTAGGAATACTGATCGCATTCCCTGAGTAAGCCACTTAAGCGGGAATAGCGCCGCAAACTGTTGCATCCATGTTGGCAACTGAGTGAAGATTAAGAAAACTCCACTAAAGAACTGCAAGATAATCACAATTGGTGAGACAACTGCCGATGCCCCACGGCCACTCTTTGGAACTATTGAAAAAGCGATTCCAAGTGCAGTAGAACATGCGCTTCCCAAAAGAGTGAGCCAAGTAAAGGTAATCCACTTATTAATATCAGTAGGCATATCTACGCCAAAGAAGATAGCGCCAAATCCAAGCAGCATAAGGATTTGGATAACCATGCTTACAGAAACCAGAATTGCTTTTCCGATGAAATAACTTGAGGCCGGCATTGGCGTGCCTCGTAACCGCTTTAGGGC
>WLKQ01000083.1 GCA_009701185.1 Actinomycetota bacterium
CGCCCAGAACTTATGGGTATTACTAAGGCATCACTTGCAACTGAATCATGGTTGTCAGCGGCTTCATTCCAGGAGACAACTCGCGTACTAACAGATGCTGCACTTTCAGAGAAGAGTGATCCACTGCTCGGTCTGAAGGAGAACGTCATCATCGGTAAGTTGATTCCAGCTGGTACTGGTCTTGCCCGTTACCGCAACATTCGGGTTGAGCCAACGGAAGAGGCAAAGGCCGCGGTCTATGCAGCCTACGATGAATATGACTTCACACCATTTGATCAACAAGGTTCGGGCGAAGCAGTTCGCTTGGATGAGGTTGAAATACCACGATAAACGTCACGTAATAAAAAAGGCTCCCTTCGGGGAGCCTTTTTTATTACACTCACTCTATGACGAACGAGAATAAGTTCCATGTACAACGCTACTCTGCGCGTGAAGTGCATGAGCGGGCAGCAATAGAGAAAGTTTTAGATAATCAATATGTAGCCCATGTTGGTTTTATCGACCCAGATACACACTCACCTTTTGTTATTCCTATGGGCTTTGCGCGAGATAACAATCGAATTCTCATTCATGGATCTTCTGGTTCTCGCATCATGATGTCTCTAGCAAAGGGAATTGAAATCTGTGTAACCGTTACACAGCTAAATGCCATTGTCGTTGCGCGATCTGCCTTTAACTCTTCAATGAACTATGAGTCAGTCATGATTTTTGGACAAGCTCGAGTTCTCAGCGATGATGAAAAGAGTTTGGCGCTGGAGCGAATTACGGAAAAACTGATTCCAGGAATGTGGAGTTATGCGCGTCCCATGACTAAAAAAGAATCAGCGGCAACACTGATTGTTGAATTGAGCTTGGACAAGCTCTCGGCTAAAGCTCGCACGGGGGAGCCATCTGATGATGAAGAAGATGTTTCCTTACCCATTTGGGCAGGCTTACTACCTCTAGAAACCAAGTTAGGTGCGCCAATTACAGCCACTAATGCCGCTGGAATTGAAGTCCCATCACACCTTCTTTAAGTTAGCTAAGCGATCCAAAATAGGTGGATGTGAATAATGCACCGCTACGTAAATTGGATGTGGATTCAAGTTACTCAGTGATTCTACTGATAACTTCTTCAGAGCTGAATGCATGTACTCACGAGCATTTGGATACGTATCTATTGAGTACTGATCTGCTTGATATTCATTGTGGCGAGAGAATGAGTTATTAATAAGACCAAGCAGGGTTGATACTGGAGTAAAGAGTAAGAAGAAAGCCAACATTGAAAGGTGGAAACTTGGTGTATCGGAACCAAGAGCCTTAGAAAGATTTGGATTACCTAATAACCATCCCATCAACGAGAAGATGATGAGCATTTGGATATTACTGAAAGCAAACATTGTGTAAACATGCTTGCGCTTATAGTGACCAACTTCGTGAGCTAAGACTGCAACGGTCTCTTCGATTGTGAGTTTTTCAATTAAAGTGTCATAGAGCCCAATGATTTTTACTTTGCCCATTCCAGAAAAGAATGCATTCAGCTTTGTTGAACGCTTGGATGCATCCATCTCATAGAGCTTTGATAATGGGAATCCCTGTGTGTGGCAATAATCTTCAACGGCAGATCGAAGTTCGCCATCAGGTAGAGGCTTTAACTTATTAAACATCGGCAAGAAGATTCTGGTACCAAAAACAAACATAAAGAGTGAGAAAGCGGCGAAGAGGAGCCAAGCGATTAACCAGAATTGACTTTGCAGTTCTTGATAAATCCAAGCCACTGCATAGAGAAGCGGTAATCCAACGGCCAATGATATGAGCAGCTGCTTCACCGCATCTTGAAAGAACAGTTTTTTGGTTGACTTATTGAAGCCGAACTTTTCTTCAATAGTAAATGTTGAGTAGAAACTGGCAGGTAGGTTTGCAATACTGGAGACAAGTACCAGAATGCCTATAAAAAGCATGGTTATCAGTAGGTTATTGCTGAATCGATCGCGCAGTTGGCCATCTAGCCAAGCAAACCAGCCCAACATGATCGCGGCCAGGATGACAACAGTGGAGATCAGGGTAGTGAGCATCTCAAAGCGATACTTAGTCGTGCCATAGGCCATAGATTTTTTATACTCGGCTTCATCATAGATATCTGCAGCCTCTGAGCTCAACGGTTGGTTTTTTGATTGCTCGTTGAGGTAATTAATAAACATCCCAACTGCAAAATCTATAAGTACAAATGCAACAATGCCAATAAGTAACCACTCCGATGTTTTCATTTTTTCCCTATCCGTTTAGAAGTGCAGTGAATGCAATTTCTGCCATAGTTGTAAGTGACTTTTCACGATCAGTTGACGACATTGATTCATGAGTAATGACATGATCAGAGACGGTTAGCACGGTAAGGGCTCGGCGATTCTTTCGCGCAGCAATTGAGTACAGCTGATTAGCTTCCATCTCTATTCCAAGAACTCCGTGCGCAATTAATTTCTGCGCAGCATCGGTTTCATCATAAAAATAATCCATTGAAGCGATGCCACCGATGTGAACATTAGGAAGATTCTTCGACGCTTCGTAGGCTGCAAGTAATAATTTAAAATCAGCATGTGGTGCAAAATCTAAATCATTGGTAAATCTACGGTTGATGTTTGAATCGGTGGAAGCGGTCATTGCAAGAATGACATCGCCGACCTTTGTCTTTTCAAGCAGGCCACCACAGGTTCCAATACGAATCGCGGTCTGTACGCCAAAGTGATCGAAGAGTTCATTGACATAGATTGATAGTGAAGGCAGACCCATCCCGGTTCCTTGCACGGAAACTCGTTCGCCTTTATATGTCCCGGTGTAGCCAAACATGTTTCGAACTGCGTTGTACTGGACTACATCGGACATATACGTATCTGCGATCCATTTAGCGCGCAGGGGATCCCCTGGCAGCAGGATTCGCTCGGCAATATCGCCCTTATTGGCCGAGATATGTGGTGTGCTCATAAACTCAGCCAACCATAGGGCAGGGGTAAATGGGCCTCTTTTGGGCCCCCAACCCTGCATTTTCCCCGCTAATGCGACACGCCCGGGCCTCGTAAAGTGGGCCTTCTTGGCCCAATGGGGGTCGGGCAGGAGTAAAAGGGCCGTTTTGACTCTTTACGCTCGCCTGAGTTACCCTTCACGTCTGCTCTTTTTAGAGCTTCTTTGCTTGTGCGTGTAAAAAGTTGAAAAACTATTTGCATCATCTATGCGAAACGGGTGCAACACACCCGACCGCGTGGGTCGGCAATTGAGCGTGAAAAAGATCAGTAA
>WLKQ01000084.1 GCA_009701185.1 Actinomycetota bacterium
CATCGATTTGCTGTGCAAGTTCGCGTGTAGGCGTAAGTACTAGCGCCAATGGCTTATGTGGCTTAGCCACCTTTCCATTGAGGTTATTGAGCAGAGCTAAACCAAAGGCAAGAGTCTTGCCTGAACCAGTTTGTCCGCGCCCCAAAATGTCATGGCCAGCGAGTGCATCTGGCAGCGTTGCAATCTGAATTGGGAATGGATGCATAATTCCCTGCTTAGAAAGCGCGTTTACTAGCGGTGCAACTACTCCAAGATCACTGAACGTTGTTGTGATTTCAGTTAGTGGAGTCGCATCGATCAAGTTAGCGTCAGCTAAATTTGTTGAGATGTAATTATCATCTGCACCAAAGTCAACTGCAGCATTGGTATGCGTCTTTGAAGAGTGTTTGAAGTCATCACGGGCATATGCCGGTGAATCGTTGCGACGATCACGAACTGGTCGAGTTGCACGGAAATTAGCTGCACGTGTATCTGGTGCTTCGGTGCGCTTCTTTGGACGTGTTGGATCGAACTTTTCAACTTTACGTGGAACAAAGTTTGGACGGCCATCGTCGGTGCGAGAAACTTTAGCTACTGCAGCATCACGGCGATTTGTTGGGCGAGTATCTGAAGTCTTGTAATCAGTCTTCTTAAACTCTTTCTTTTCGTACTCAGGCTTTTTGTTCTCAGGCTTGACGTACTCTTTCTTCTTGTATTCAGTCTTCTTAAAATCTGGCTTCTTTTCAATTGGGCGCTTAGTGCGCTCTTCGCGTGCAGCAACAAACTTCTTGGCACGGCTCTCTGGCTTTTGTGAATATTCAATGCGCGCTTTGCGCTCTTCTGGAGCCTCAATCGGACGTGGCTTTGATGCTGTCTTTTCTTGGAAGCGCTTTGCGCGCAACTTTGAACGATCGGTTAATCGAACCTCTTTTTTAGAGACCGTTGATGGATCGGCATCTGAATAGCGACGTGTGGTCGCAGGCTTTGCTGCCGCGCCTTTACGTGCATTCTTTTCAGCTGTCGTATGGCGGGCTTTAGGATCGGCGGCTTTAAATTCAGCAGCCTTCTTCGTGCGCTTTGGCTTACCAATAGATGCGGCGCGACGGGCTTTTCCGGGCGCGGGAGTACGTGGTTGTAGAGACATAGAAATGCATACCAATCGAGACGACAAGCGCGTCTCGGGTGTGACTGGCACATAATGGCCGTCAAGGTGGTGATAAGACTCGCAAGTAGCGCTGCATGTGCGGCGCTTAGGGGGAAGTTCTTTGATGCGGTTGCATCAACAACCCCAATTCTACCCTGAATTATTCCTCGTTCTTACCACGGGATTCTTCGGCTAATTTTTCAAGATCCGGCCGTGGAATTCGCGGAATATCGCCTTTAGTTAAGCGCCGCCATAAATAAAAGGAAACACCCGCAAAAAATGGCCACTCAAATGTATAGACCCAGGCACGCCAATTACCGTCTTGAGCTCGGCCGAATTCAAACCAACCCGCCCATAAACACAAGGGAACAACTACAAATAATGAAATATTAAGTCGGCGCTTTTGTTGCGCAGTTATAGGTGGAGTCGCTGAGTCATTAGTGACCCACTCCGGTGCTTCGAACTCTTCGTGGTTAGACATTTTCTGTCGCAATCTGTGCATCGATATCATGAGATTTCTTTTCTTCAGATTTAATCCAGTGATAAACAGCAAATGACATCCACACAGTATCGATGATCATGGAGCCAGCCCACATGAAGGAACCACCTTGACGTTGATCATTAAGTGAATACATATTGTCGTATAAAGAGCCAGGGGCGGTATAAATAAAGAAGCCGGTTAATGTTTCTGGCACCATCATTAAGAAAAGCGAGATAACTGCCATCGCTGGTGAAATACGACGGTTGGTTAAGTTTCGATCCAACAAATTAAAGTAGAAGAAGTACGGAAGTAGTAAGTACAAGGGAACTTCAAGATAAGTGTGGGCCCAAGCATGATCCATAATAAATTTATGGGGCACTGGCAGGTGTACACCAATCATTAACGCAGCGTAAGTAAACCAACTCAGAATTGGATGTGTAGCTGCTAAAAAGAATTTGTTCTTAGGATGAAATGAAGTGGGCGTACCAAGTACCAGTAATGGACCGGTAATCATCATCAAGGTGATGTGTTGGATCATGTGCAGAGAGAAATAATCCATCGCACGAGCACCAATTGGTGTGATGATTACTAGTAGAGCGCTAACGATTCCAGCGATGAAGAAAATCCGTTGCCGATTACTTACCGTGCCTGCTGGTACGCGTACGTAAAGAAATACAATCAATAAAAGCGGTAAAAGAATCTCTGGGGCCACTTGCCAGGATCCCCAGATACCGATGTCATGATTGTGCATATTCATATGCGATGAAGGCTAGCCCTCGCATACTCCCCAGTACCAGTTAAAATCGCCCCCGAATAGCCTTCACATTTAATAGATACAGGTCTACCCTGCTGTGAATGGGCTCACAATTATCTGTGAGCCATTTGCGTGTCACATGATTTCCCTAACGGGAGGGGCTTGAATGAATAAGCGGATATTTGGTGCGTTAGCAACAGTCATCATCGGGGCGGGTGTAATTGCCGGCATCGGGACATATGTTGCCGCAGCGAAAAATGATTCACGGGTAATGGCGGCAACTCCAGCCGGCACGATGGATACCCCTCAAGGGAATTTGCCTCATGCAACGCTTGCGATCTCGGTGTATCCCGATAGCTCAGCGGGAAGCCATGGAAAAAATGGTGGCGCACACCCTGGCTATGTTACATATGGTCCAGTTACAAACTTTGAAGTCCCAGCTCACTCTGTAATAACAATGACCGTCACAAATTATGACGGCGGCGAGAGTTTAAATAACGATTACTTCGCACGAGTGCGCGGAACCATCGATGGTTCAGCTCAATTAAACGGCGAGCGGATGACATCGATTTCTCCCGATGCGGTAGGTCATACATTTACTATTCACGGTCTTGCAGTTGGTCAAGATGAATTTTTCGTAAGCGTCCCGATGAAGGCAGTTGCTGAAGAAGATATGCCTGAAGAAGGATTTACTACAACACCAAGTGTCACAACGTTCACATTCATTACTGGCGGTCCTGGCGAATATGTTTGGAACTGCGAGTATCCATGCGGTGACGGAACGATTGCAAAGTTCGGTGCAGCTATGTCAACCATGGGCTATATGTCCGGCCACTTTACGGTGAAGGGATAAGGCGCGATGTCTGAACAAATGACTCCTCAAACACCACAGTGGTGGAAGAA
>WLKQ01000009.1 GCA_009701185.1 Actinomycetota bacterium
ATGCTAATGAGAAATGAATACCATGATGCTGAAGTCAGTGCCCAAAAAATTGAGAGAATAAAAATTCCCCACCCTAAATTAAAATTAGACGGAACGAATTGTGGAATAAAGGCGACGGCAAAAACTGCGGCTTTCACGTTTGTTAAGTTAGTAATCAATCCCAGTCGAAACGCTGGTCCGAGCCCTGTTTTTGCAGTTCCATCGTAATCAAACTTTCCATACTCTTTTCGTAGAGACCACAAAGTTTGGAGTGCTAGAAAAGTTAGAAAGGCAACGCCTGAATATTTAAGTGCCGTATATGCGGTGTGTGAATGCGCAAATATTTGAGACAGTCCGACTGCAGATGCTGCACCCCAGACAACTAGTGCTCCGCTGGTACCAAGCAAGGTAGTAAATGCAACTCTCGATCCACCGACGATTGCTTGACGCAAGATCATTGCAACGGTCTGACCTGGAACCAACGCCAATAAAAAGGCAGTAGCGATGAATGCGGGAAGCACTTTCAGCAATGAAACCATACGTAGCCCCGAAGGGATTCGAACCCTCGTAGCTGACTTGAGAAGCCAGAGTCCTAGGCCGCTAGACGACGGGGCCGTGCCTTAAATCTTTGTATTACTAGGACAAAACATATTTAGTTGTAGTTCGCTGGGGTACCAGGACTCGAACCTAGACTTACTGAACCAGAATCAGCAGGGCTGCCAATTACCCCATACCCCAAGTTTTTTATACTTGTACTGCAATGGCAAAGAATACCAGCGCAATCACAGTGCCAATGCCGCCGAAATTCGCGATAAAGAGGCCTCTTTACCCAGTAATTCCATTGATTCAAAGAGCGGTGGCGAAATCGTGCTGCCTGTAGTTGCAATCCGGACGGCGCCGAAAGCAATGCGGGGCTTTAATCCCATCTCTTCGATGAGGGAGGAACGTAGTGCAGCTTCGATAGCTGCGTGAGACCAATCATCAAGTGGCTCAAGCTCTTTTAAGGATCGCTTCAAAACATCTTTAGCGCCAGAATCTGTGACCTTGGGAAGGCTTTCTGCCTCAATTGCAAACTCTTTTACAAAGAGAAAGTTCAACATCGCTGGAATCTCGCTAAACATAACTATGCGCTCTTGAATAATTGGAAGAGCTCGCTTTACTAGAGCTATTTCATCGGCAGTTCCAGTGATCACTTTTGCTTTAGTCAAAAATGGTAAGGCCCATGTAAGGAATTCATCAATAGTAAGCGCACGAATCTTGTCTCCATTGATTGCTTCAAGTTTTTTCATGTCGAAGCGCGCAGGTGAACTATTTACTTTTTCAACAGTAAATAGTTCGCAGAGCTCTTTCATCGTAACATTTTCACGATCATCTCCAGGAGACCAGCCAAGCAAAGCCAAGTAGTTACAGATCGCTTCAGGCAAGAAACCTTTATCGCGATACCAAGCAATCGAAACCTCACCGTTGCGCTTAGAAAGTTTTGCATTATCAGCACCCATAACAAATGGAAGGTGCGCAAAAACTGGATAGTCCTCCAGCGCAACTCCCATCGCTTGATACACACGTATCTGGCGTGGTGTCGAAGATAGTAAATCTTCACCACGTAAAACGTGTGTGACTTTCATTAAAATATCATCCACGGCAACGGCCAAGGTGTAGAGCGGTGAACCATCGGCACGCACTAAAACAAAGTCCGGAACAAACTTGTGATCAAAGGCCATTTCACCGCGGATTAGGTCATTAAATGTTGTGCCGCCATCAGGCATACGCATACGGACCACGCCAGCACGACCTTGGGCTTTAAATGCTGCAATCTGCTCTGGGGTTAAGTCACGGCAGTGTCCGTTATAGCCAGGGGCTTCATTGGCCGCACGTTGTTGCTCGCGTACTGCCTCAAGCTCTTCTGGCGAGCAGTAACAGAAATAGGCATCTTTTTGTTCGATGAACTTTGCTGCCCAATGTGAATAAATATCTAAACGCTTGGACTGTAGATATGGTCCGTTCTCTCCCCCAACTTCTGGGCCCTCATCCCAATCAAGACCTAACCACTTCAACGTATCGATTGCAGCGTTGATGTATTCGTCGGTTACACGTGTTGTGTCGGTGTCTTCGATTCTAAAGAGAAATGTTCCACCAGTATGACGCGCATATGCCCAATCAAATAGGGCTGTGCGAATATTTCCAACATGTAAGTCACCTGTTGGTGATGGCGCAAAGCGGACCTTTACTTTTTTGCTCAATTTCTGCTCACTTTATTCGTTAATTCCCCGAGGCCCTCAATTGTCATAGTCGCGGTGCCACCTGCCACCATTGGACCAATACCTGCCGGCGTACCAGTCAAAATAATATCGCCCGGCAATAATGTCATTACGCGCGAGACAAAGTTAATAATGTAGGGAACATTAAAAATCATGTCGCTTAACTGTGCAGATTGTTTCATGTCGCCATTAACAGTTGCGGTAATTTTCTGTGTGCCAGGGATGAAATCAGTATCGATCCAGGGACCAATCGGGCAAAAAGTATCAAAGCTCTTAGCGCGCGTCCACTGTCCATCTTTCTTCTGTAAATCTCGCGCCGTAACATCGTTAGCGATTGTGTAACCAAAAATAACATCATTTACACGCTCGATAGGAACGTCTTTACATAAGCGTCCAATAACAATTGCCAATTCAGATTCATGATCGATGCGTTCTGACATATCCGGCCACACGATTGTGTCATTGGGCCCAATTACTGAAGTATTTGGCTTTAAAAAGATGATTGGCTCTTCTGGAACGGTTCCACCCATTTCTGCAGCATGGTCAGCATAATTCTTGCCAACACAGACAACCTTTGAACGTGGAATCACTGGTGCCAGTAAACGAACTTTATCCAAGGCAACTGAAGCTGCAGTCTTAGTGATACCTGAATAAATGGGATCACCAGTAATGACTGAGATCGTAGAGTCGTCCTCAAGGACACCAAAAAGCGGATCGGTCCCTAAGCCTGAATCTGGACCCGGAGAGAATCGGACTATGCGCATTGGCCGATTCTATCTCTTATTCGTGGTCTTCAATCTCTTTCTCTAACCGTTCAATGAGGACACTGCTGATTCTGCGCCGGCGACCCAGTGGGCGTTCAGAAGTAATAGACCAACCTTCCAAAGAGATTGTGCTTCCCGCAATAGGCACTCTGCCTAATTTTTGAGCCATCAGCCCGCCGATCGTGTCAACGTCTTCAAAATCAGATTCGTTAATCTCGATCTTTAACTCATCGGCCAAATCTTCAATATGCAATGTTGCATTAGCTCGAGCTTTATCGGCAGATAACCAAGTGAAGTTATCTTCACCATCATCAAATTCATCTTCAATCTCGCCAACGATTTCTTCGATTATATCTTCGATAGTAATGATTCCAGCTGTTCCGCCATACTCATCAACAACGACTGCTAAGTGGATTTGATCGCGTTGCATCTCTTTTAAGAGCTCATCTGCCATTTTAATCTCTGGAATAAAGTTGGCAGGACGCATGTGCTGTTCAATATTTTCAGTCTGCTCAGCTTCATGATGATCTAAAGCTCGCTTAGCTAAATCTTTAACATAGACAATTCCGATGATGTTATCTGGACCAGTTCCAACAACCGGGATTCGAGAAAATCCTGATCTAAGTGCCAATGAAAGACCTTGTCGCAGGGTTTTATCGCGTTCAATCCACACCATATCTGTGCGCGGAACCATAAGTTCTCGTACCAGAGTGTCACCGAGCTCAAATACTGAGTGAATCATCTCGTGCTCATCAGATTCCACTAAGCCGCGCTCATGTGCCTGGTCTACTAAATCACGTAACTCTGCCTCTGATGTAAATGGACCAGATCTAAATCCCTTACCTGGTGTAATCGCATTACCCACTGTTATCAGCAACTTAGTTACTGGTCCCAACAAAAATGCTAAGCCGTAGGCAACAATGATTCCGTATCGAGCATATTTATGAGGCTGTTGCTTGCCGAGTGTTCGTGGTCCAACGCCTACAACTACATAAGAAAGCACGACCATGATCGCTACCGTTAATGCCATGGCCTGGGCGGATGAATAGTTGCGCAGCAGGATTGAGGCAAGTAGGACTGTGGCAGTTAATTCGCAGAGCTTTCGAACTAATAAAATTACGTTGAGATAGCGGGCAGGTTGGGCGCTGTACTTGCGCAGCAGAGCTCCCCCGCGCTTTCCTTCTAACTCTTCTACGACGATACGCGAAATAGAGGTCAAAGCCGATTCACTTGCTGCAAGAAAGCCAGCAAAAGCTAAGAGTGCAATGATGCTTACTATTGCTGCGGGGCTCATTGTTTCTTCCAGTTTTCTACTATTTCTTCTTGAAGGGCAAACATCACACGTTCCTCTTCAGGTTCTGCATGGTCATAACCAATAATGTGGAGAAGTCCATGTGTAGCCAGAATATATATTTCATGCTCGCTGGAGTGGCCAGCTGTTTTTGCTTGAGCTGCCGCAAAAGTAGGACTAATAACAATGTCGCCAAGTGTGACGATATCGCCTTCGAACTCCGGCATATCCATGGGGAATGAAAGAACATCCGTGCTTCCGGGTTCATCCATCCATTTAATGTGAAGTTCAGTCATGGCCTCATCTTCAATAAAACCGATAGCTAGATCGCACTCTGGATTAAGTTTCAGGGCCTTCATGGCAAACTCCATAAGGGAGGTTATTTCCAGAGTTGGAACTAACTGCCCTGAAGTATTTGTTACTTCAATAGTCATTTATTGCCGAATCGGACGTAACGATTGACGCTGCTCATCAAAGCGGTCATAGGCCTTCACAATGTCACCTATTAAACGGTGTCGAACTACGTCCTCAGCGGTGAGTTCTAGGAAAGCAATATCGTCAATATCTTTAAGAATATCTCTTACTACACGTAAGCCCGAATGTTGCCCATTAGGTAAATCAATTTGTGTGACATCGCCAGTCACAACCATTTTGGATCCAAATCCCAGACGGGTTAAAAACATTTTCATCTGTTCTGGAGTCGTATTTTGCGCTTCATCTAAAATAATAAATGCATCATTTAACGTACGACCACGCATATATGCAAGCGGAGCAACTTCAATAACCCCCGATTGCATTAAGCGTGGCACAGTATCGATATCGATCATGTCATGAAGGGCGTCGAACAACGGCCGTAAGTATGGATCAATTTTTTCGCTAAGAGTTCCAGGCAAGAAGCCCAAATGTTCTCCGGCCTCTACCGCAGGTCGCGTTAAAATAATTCTATTAACTTGCTTGCTCTGCAAAGCTGCAACGGCCTTTGCCATCGCTAAATAAGTTTTACCGGTACCGGCAGGACCAATTCCAAAAGTAATGGTGTGATCTTCAATTGCATCGACATATCTTTTTTGGTTTGCAGTTTTTGGGCGAATTGTTCGGCCACGACTGCTCACAATATTGAGTGATAAAACCTCTGCTGGATGATCTACTGGTTGCGTTTCTAGCATCGCAATTGAGCGATTAACTGCATCGGCGGTAAGAGTATTTCCGGAACGTATAACAACCATTAACTCCGCAAAGAGATTTTCTAGATTTTGGCAATCTATATGTGGCCCACGCAAAGTAATTTCATTTCCGCGAACGGTAATGTTGACCGATGGGAATGCAGCTTCGACTGCGCGCAAATTGTCATCATGAGGGCCGATGAGTGCAACCATGGGTATAGCAATAGGTACCGTTATAAGTGTGCGCTCCATTGAGGATAAATCTATCTTTAACCGGGTGGCCAAGCCAGTGCACGGCCCCCAATGAGGTGCAGGTGAGCGTGAAAAACGCTCTGTCCTGCTTCGGCCCCGGTGTTAAAGACGGTTCTATACCCGCTCAACCCACGTGATGCGGCAATCTGGCTGGCAGTCGTAAAGAGCTCGGCTAGGACTTCTGGTGAGGTCGCGGCAAGTTCGCCAGCATTCTCACAGTGCTGGGTTGGCACGATGAGAACATGCGTCGGTGCTTGCGGATCAATATCGTTAAATGCGACAACGTGTGTGGTTTTAATAAGCAAGTCGGCAGGAATATCTCCACTCACTATTCTGCAAAATAAGCATTCGGGTTGTGACATCACGCAATCACCATACCTTTAGGAGTGCTGAAATTGCAGCGACTGCAGCGATTCCTGCATGTGCCGAACGTAAAATTGGTCTACCCATCAGCGCAACCTTGGCTCCAGCGGCTTTGAATTCATCAATTTCAGTCGGCGTGATTCCGCCTTCGGGTCCAATAATAATCAGTAAGTGTGCGACGTTATGCGATGAGATGCAATCACTTAGTTTCATCTCCGCGCTCTCATGAAAAACGATTGCGAGATCACTTAACGCTATAGCTTCACAAATTTGGGATGTAGTTGCAATATCAGTGACTTCAGGAATACGAAGGCGCCGAGACTGCTTGCTAGCCTCGCGTGCAGTTACCGAAAACTTATCTGATGCTTTTCCAATACTTCTAGATGATGCCCAAGGGACAATGCGATCTACACCAGCTTCGGTAAGCAGCTCTATCGCCTCTTTTGCACGATCACTTTTAGGTAAAGCTTGAACAACAGTAATTGTTGTCGGAAGGGCTTCTTGGAAACCACTTGCAATTACTTCAACTTCCATTGATTTCTTTTTTACAGCAAAGGCTTTTACTTGGCTCCACGCACCAGTTCCATCGGCCAACATAAAAGTATCTCCAGCTGCCATGCGCAGTACTCGAACAGCATGATGGGCATCTTCGCTATCAAATTCGTACAGTGAACCGATCTGAGTTGGAAGATCATCAACAAAAAATAGTGTGAGCATTACTTAGTAAACGCTCCCTTGATCTTTGAAAAGATGCTGCCATCATGGCTCTTCACGTGCGCATCCCCCGACTTTTCACCCCGTAGTTCTGCAAATTTCTTCATTAACTCTTCTTCTTCACGGTTCAACTTACTAGGTGTCTGCACCTCAACGTGGACCACTAAATCTCCACGACCACCATGGCGAAGTCGAGTCATTCCCTTGCCCTTAATTGCTACAGGAGTTCCGCTTTGTGTTCCAGATTTAATCTGAACGTCAACCGGACCATCAAGTGATTCAACAGTGACAGTAGTTCCAAGTGCAGCGGCAGACATAGAGAGTGAGAGCGACATATGTAACGTGTCATGTTCTCTGATCAAATAATCATGCTCAGATTCCACGATTTCTACGTATAGATCACCTGCTGGACCACCGCCATGCCCAACTTCTCCGCGACCTGTTAGTTGAATTCGATTACCAGTCTCAACGCCTGCTGGAATTTTTACAGTGATATTTTGTCGTGAACGCACTCGACCTTCACCTGCGCACTCACGACAAGGATTCTGAATAACACTTCCATAACCAGAGCAAGGTCCACATGGACGTGACGTCATTACTTGTCCAATGACAGAGCGAACTACTTGCTGCGTTTCTCCGCGACCCTTACACACTTGACACATGATGGGTTCCCCCCCATCAACGCAACCAGTACCAGTGCACTTAGGGCAAACAACCGCACTCTCAACACTGATTTCGCGCTCTACGCCAAAGCAGGCTTCATGTAAATCAACTTGAATACGAATCAGTGAATCTTGTCCAGCACGCATACGTGGACGTGGTCCACGAGATCCGCCGCCGCCAAAGAATGCATCCATAATGTCGCTGAAGCCACCACCAAAGTTAGCTCCACCACCGAAGCTGCTACCGCCCATGTCGTAGTTCTGACGTTTCTTGGGATCACTCAACGTCTCATACGCAGCAGTGATCTCCTTGAATTGATCTTGTACTTTAGGATCAGGGTTTACATCTGGATGAAGCTCACGAGCCAATTTTCTATATGCACGTTTGATTTCATCGGCCGATGAATCACGAGAGACACCTAGCGTTTGGTAATGATCTGCCACTTATGCGCCCTCGTTAATAAATTGTCCGACATAACGAGCCACTGCAGAGACGGCAGCCATAGAACCTGCATAGTCCATGCGGGTGGGCCCAATAACTCCTAGAGCACCAAGTGAGTTGTCATCGCTTCCATAACCAACTGCAACTAAGGATGTTGTTCGCAGATTTGCATCTTTTTGTTCATGGCCGATGCGAACCTTTACTGTCTGGTTTGTATCGCCCAAAAGACGCAGAAGAACCACTTGCTCTTCCAAGGCCTCTAAAACTGGGTGCATGGTTGTAGAGAAATCCTCTTGAAAACGCGCCAGATTAGCTGTGCCAGCTAACACAATCTTCTCTTCTGGGCGTTCCATGGCCATCTCAATCACAGTTGAAATAACAATCGCCACATCACGTCGTTCATGCAGGCTATAACTTTCAAGAACGCCACTAATGCGGTCTGCAACTTCTGGAAGTCTGTGGCCCATCATGGCGTTATTTAAAGCTGCGCGAAGTGTATGTAAGAACTGTTCAGATACATCTTGAGTAAGTTCAATGACACGTTGCTCGATTCGGCCAGCATCTGTAATCAAAACCATCATAAGACGTGCAGGAGCTAAAGCCACTAACTCAATATGACGAACACGTGACTTCACCATTGACGGATATTGGACTACTGCAACTTGCTTTGTTACATCAGCAAGTAGGCGAACAGTTCGCATAACAACATCATCTAGATCAAGTGCGCCTTCTAGAAATGTTTCAATCGCCCGACGCTCTGCAGATGAGAGTGGCTTTACTGTTGCTAATTTATCAACGAATACTCGATAACCCTGATCAGTTGGAATACGTCCTGCACTTGTGTGTGGCTGTGTAATCAAACCCTCTTCTTCAAGAACTGCCATCTCATTGCGAATCGTTGCTGGAGAAATACCTAGTCCATGACGATCAGCGATGGACTTAGAACCTACGGGCTCCTGCGTTGCGACATACTCGTCGACGATTGCACGGAGAATTTCTAGGCGGCGGGATGACATGATGTTGGCAAGGATACTAGATAGTTATTTCTCGGACGATACGATCTGCAATCAAGCGCCCAACAGGAGTCAAGAGAACGCGGTCATCACGAAGCTCTATATATCCATTCTCACGATAGGTGCCAAGCAGCTCCAATTGATGCGGGTCTAGCAATGAAATCTGTAGGCCTTCACGCATCCGAATTCCAAGCATGATTGCTTCGCGGGCCATCTCTTGTGTAGTTAACTCTTCACTCTCATGTACCGGTGATTGACCGCTAAAAAGCTTTTCTTTATAGGCATTTGGGTGCTTAACATTCCAAAAACGCTTTCCATCGATATGTGAATGCGCACCAGGTCCTAAGCCCCACCAATTTCTATTCTCCCAATAAGCAATATTGTGTCGACACTCATGCAAGGGTTTGGACCAGTTAGAGAGTTCATACCAACTCAAACCTTGATCTTCACACATCTGATTTAATAACAAATACATATCTGCCATTAAGTCATCATCGGGCATTGTTAAATCACCACGTTTTATTTGTGCAGCTAACTTAGTACCAGTCTCAACTATAAGTGCATAAGCGCTGATGTGATCGATATCTAAACTTAAAGCTTCTTGGACGCTCTCGCGCCAATCATCTAATGACTCACCCGGAGTTCCATAAATTAGATCAACGCTAATACTTACAAAGCCTGCAGCTCGTGCCATATCAACTGCACGTTTTACATTCTCCGGATTGTGCGTGCGATCAAGTACAGCCAATACGTGTGGCTTTGCTGACTGCATTCCGAATGAGATGCGATTAAAACCAACCTCTAAATAGCGCGCCATTTTTTCTGGAGTGACTGAATCTGGATTAGCCTCTAAAGTGATTTCACAGTCAGGAGTCAATCCATTGCGATTCTTAACTGCTGCAATCACTCGCCCTAAATCATCGGCCGGAAGCAGAGATGGTGTTCCTCCCCCAAAGAAAATTGTTGGCACCGCACCAAGAGGCGCAGCATCGAGCTCTTTTAAGACCGCATCAATGTAGTCATTGCTAACTATCTCTAAGGTTGCACCATCTTGGAGCTCTGACGGCGTATACGTATTAAAGTCGCAGTAGCCACAGCGTTTGATGCAGTATGGAATATGAACATAGAACGAGAGCGACATAGTTAGAGCTTTCGAGCGGCTTTCACCTTTTCAATGTCAGCATCGGTTGCAAGGGCTGCAACGAAGGCCTCTTGCGGCACTTCAACGCGACCCACCATTTTCATGCGCTTCTTACCCTCTTTTTGCTTCTCGAGGAGTTTGCGCTTACGTGAAATGTCACCGCCATAACACTTAGCTAAAACATCTTTACGAATTGCGCTAATGCTTTCGCGTGCAATGATGCGCGAACCAATTGCAGCTTGAATAGGAACTTCGAACTGTTGACGAGGAATCAGCTGGCGCAGCTTTCCGGTCATCATCACACCATAGGCATATGCCTTGTCACGGTGAACAATTGCACTGAATGCATCAACGGCTTCACCTTGCAACAAGATATCGACCTTTACTAGGTTGCCTTCAGCATCGCCCTTTTCTTCATAGTCAAGAGATGCGTATCCTTTTGTACGAGATTTGAGCTGATCAAAGAAGTCAAAGACAATTTCAGCAAGTGGAAGGTCATAGCGAATCTCAACTCGATCTTCTGAGATGTAATCCATACCAAGTAAAACTCCACGACGCTCTTGGCAGAGCTCCATGATTGTTCCAATGAACTCGGATGGTGCAAGAATCGTTGATTTAACAATTGGCTCTTCTACGGATGCAACTTTGCCATCTGGAAACTCTGATGGATTTGTTACACGGGCTTTTTTACCATCTTCCATGGTCACGTTATAAACAACGTTAGGCGCAGTAGAAATAAGATTTAAGTTATGTTCTCGCTCCAAACGCTCGCGCACAATCTCCATATGTAGAAGACCCAAGAAGCCGCAGCGGAAACCAAAACCAAGTGCGGCAGAGCTCTCTGGCTCATAGACAAGTGCGGCATCATTGAGCTGTAACTTATCTAACGCTTCACGAAGGGCGGGAAAATCAGCTCCATCTAATGGAAATAGTCCAGAGAAAACCATTGGCTTGGGATCTTTGTAGCCGGCTAATGCATGCTTAGTTGGATTAGCGTATGAAGTGATTGTGTCACCCACGCGTGACTGACGAACATCTTTTACACCCGTAATTAAGTAGCCCACTTCACCCACACCGAGGCCCTTTGAAGCAACAGGCTCTGGTGAGATGACGCCGACTTCTAGCGCTTCATGTCGAACGCCAGTTGAAAACATTTGAATCTGTTCGCGTGGAGATAAATGGCCATCAATCACGCGTACATATGTGACCACGCCGCGATAACTGTCATAGACCGAGTCAAAGATCAATGCGCGCGCTGGTGCGTTTGCATCTCCCTTAGGCGCTGGTATCTGCGCAACGATTTGATCCAATAACTCTTTAACGCCATCACCAGTCTTACCCGATACACGCAAGCAGTCTTCAGGTTCGCATCCAATAAGTTTGGCAAGCTCGGCAGCAAACTTCTCAGGTTGCGCATTTGGTAGATCAATTTTATTGAGCACTGGAATAATCGTTAAGTTATTCTCCATAGCCAAATACAAGTTAGCTAGGGTTTGCGCTTCAATTCCTTGGGCACAATCAACAAGTAGCACAGCACCTTCACAAGCTGCAAGTGAGCGTGACACTTCATATGTGAAATCCACGTGTCCAGGTGTATCGATCATGTTCAAGATGTATTCGCCGCCATCGATTCCACTGCGCCAAGGCAGGCGAACGGCTTGAGACTTAATTGTGATTCCGCGTTCGCGTTCGATATCCATGCGATCTAGATATTGCGCACGCATATTGCGCGCTTCAACTACTTCAGTAATTCCCAACATGCGATCGGCAAGAGTTGATTTACCGTGATCGATGTGAGCAATGATGCAGAAGTTACGTATCTGCGCCGGATTAGTTGCTGCTGGTTGCGGCGCCTTAGCAAGTGAAATTGCAGGCATGAACCTAGCCTCGCTTTAGAGTGTTAGAAGAATTAACGTGCGCCGGCTTTGGCGGCAGCCTTAGCCATTGATGACTTCTTATTTGCTGCAGAGTTCTTATGAAGAACACCCTTCTGAACTGCCACGTCTAGCGCTTTTGAGGCCGTGCGGAGTTCAGTTGTGATTGCAGTTGAGTCACCAGCAGTAACTGCATCGCGGAATTTACGGACAGCGGTCTTAATAGATGAGCTCACTGACTTGTTGCGAAGGCGTGCCTTCTCATTAGTCTTAATGCGCTTAATCTGGGACTTGATATTTGCCACGCTGTGGTACTCCGGACTCTGGTAGTTGATGAAGGGTAAAGGTTACCCGTTCAGGCCTTTAGGCTCAAATTAGGCGGTAATGATCCCCTTGGAGGAGGCTCGGCGGCGCTTGCGCCCACCCTTAGGGGCCTCTGGAGCTGTTGGCTCCTCGGTATTGAGCGATTCATGGAATTCATGCTCGGTGGCATCTTTTTCATCGGCATCTTCATGCTTAGACGATGGAACATCGAGTTGTGGCATCGGTGCCTTCATTTTGACGGGCTCCATATGAATATGAATTCCTCGCCCGCTGCATGAATCACATGTTGTCGAGAAGGCTTCGATGAGTCCTTGTCCAACACGCTTTCTTGTCATCTGTACAAGACCAAGTGATGTAACTTCGGCAACTTGATGCTTAGTGCGATCGCGGCCTAGTGATTCCACTAAGCGACGCAAAACCATTTCTCGGTTTGATTCAAGAATCATGTCAATGAAGTCAATTACAACAATTCCACCTAAGTCACGCAGGCGAAGTTGACGTGCAATTTCTTCAGCGGCCTCTAAGTTGTTCTTAGTGACTGTCTCTTCAAGGTTTCCGCCCTTACCAATAAATTTACCGGTGTTAACGTCGATAACAATCATCGCTTCAGTTCGATCGATAACAAGTGAACCACCAGATGGCAGATATACCTTGCGATCAAAAGCTTTAGCGAGTTGTTCTTCAACACGGAAGTCAGCGAACAAATCGCCAGTTCCAGTGTATTTTTCAATCTTTGTAGTTAACTCTGGTGCAATGAAGCCCAAATAATTAGTTACTTCATCCCATGCACTTGAACCTTGAACAGTTAGCTTGCGGAAATCTTCATTGAAGATATCGCGAATTACACGAACTGCTAGATCTGGCTCCTGATAGAGCGCGGCAGGCGGATGGAAGTTTGGATTCTGGCTCTTGGCATAGATGTCATCCCATTGCGCTTTTAGACGAGCAACATCACTCGTTAAATCTTCTTCGCTCACACCTTCTGCAGCAGTACGCACGATGACGCCTGCTTCTTCAGGAATTAAATTCTTTAATATCGCCTTAAGTCGAGTGCGCTCTGTTTCAGGAAGTCGCTTTGAAATACCCGACATTCCCCCACCAGGAACATAGACAACGTAGCGGCCTGGCAATGAAATCTGGCTAGTAAGGCGAGCGCCCTTTTGGCCAATTGGATCTTTCGTTACTTGAACTAAAACACTTTGGCCGCTCTTTAATACTGTTTCAATTTTGCGAGGTTCAGACTCTGAAATGCCTGCAGCATCCCAGTTAACTTCACCTGCATAGAGAACCGCGTTACGTCCCTTGCCGATATCTACGAAAGCAGCCTCCATAGATGGGAGAACATTTTGTACGCGACCTAAATAAACATTTCCAACATAGGAAACATTGCTATTTCGATTCACATAATGCTCAACCATGACGCCATCTTCAATCACGGCAATCTGTGTGCGATCAGCAATTTGGCGAACAAGCATTTCACGATCTACGTTTTCACGACGCGCTAGGAATTCTCCATCGGTGATAACTGTTCCGCGCTTGCGGTATGGCTCGCGATAGTCACTGCGACCTTGTCGGTCATTGCGCTCTGGACGATCACGACGTGCGCCACGGCGTTCATTACGATCTGGACGTTCGGTGCGTGCTGGGCGAACTGGACGCTCGCGAACTTCGCGAACCTTTACAACAGTTACTACGCCATCTTCTTCAATAGTCTCCCCTGGAGTTACGCCATCACTGCCTGCCACACGACGGCGGCGACGGCGATGGGTTGTTCCTTCAGCAGAATCTTCGGTGCTCTCTTCGCTTACTTCTTCCGTACCGGCAACATCGCTACCTGGCTTGCGTCGACCTCGTCCGCCACGACGGCGACGGCGATTGCGATTTGCGCGCTCCTCAGAATCCTCTGTCGGTGCCTCGCTCTTTGCTGGCTCACTGGTTGGAGCTTCTGCAACTGCAGCCTTCTTACGTGGCGCTTTAGCCGCTGGCTTCTCAGGTGCTGCTTGGAATACTGGAACTGGAACAGGTGCGGCCTTCTTGCGCACCGCCTTTTTTGGCTCTTCTAGAACTATCTCTGTGACCTCTGCTTTAGCAGAGGCTTTCTTAACCGCACGCTTGCGCGGTGTTTTAGGCTCAATCGCCATGGCACCAAATCCTCTATGCGTTTTTTCAAACGCTTATCTCGTTAAAAAATCCCCGTGTAGGTTTTTTTCACCTGTCCGCGCTGGGCTTTTGTCGCGAAGGATTCGCGAGCCGCGCTGAACTGTTGGGCTAAGTATGGCAGAGGAGGGCGAAATTACCTACTTCAGCCCCGTGAGCGAGCGTGAACGTTCTGAAGGAGGCCAAATCCGATCAAAGTGGCGAACATCGAAGAGCCACCATAGGAGATGAATGGCAAAGGCACACCTGTCATGGGCATGAGACCAAGTGCCATTCCAATGTTTTCAAAGAGCTGAAAGGCAAACCAAGCGATTACACCTGTCGTTACTAAGCGACCAAAGGGGTCGCTAGTGCGCCGCGCAATGGCAAAGGAGCGCATCAAAATAATGAAATATAAAATTAAAATTAATCCACTACCCAGAAAACCTAGCTCCTCTCCCGCAACGGTGAAAATAAAATCTGTTTGTTGTTCAGGGACAAAGCGTCCATTGGTTTGGGGGCCATTAAATAATCCAGTTCCAATGAACCCACCAGAGCCAACCGTAATACGAGCTTGGCGAAGCTGATAGCCCGCACCTTGCGTATCAGCATTTGGATTTACGAAAGTTTGTAAACGGTTGATCTGATACTCACTGATTACGCCAGTCTTTGTGGCAACTACTGCGCCTAACACTGCAACCACCAACAATCCAGCAACCCAACGAGATGGTGCACCAGATACCGCGATGATCGTTACGACCGATGCGCTAATAATAAAAACGGTTCCCATATCGGGCTGCAAAATAATTAACAACACCGGAATCGCTGCGACAACAAGTGCTTGTAAGACATCTCGCGATGTTGGTTCATCGCTGTCGTGAGTTCGCTCTGAAAGAAGTAGCGACATCCCAATAATGATTGCAATCTTGGCTAACTCAGCCGGTTGAATTTGAAACCCACCGGGAAGTGCAATCCATGCGCGCGCACCGTTGACAGTAGTTCCAAGACCTGGAATCAAAACAATTAACAGACCTAAAACACCTAATCCCCAGAAAATCGGCGTGTATGCGCGTAGCAAGCGGTAGTCAATAACTGTTGTTCCGTAGGCAAGTAGTCCACCGATTGCGATGTTAATGACATGGCGCTTTAAGTAATACTGAGGATCTAAACCGTTTCGTGCATACCAATCACGTGTTGCCGCATAGACCAATAGCGTTCCAATAAAAAGTAACAAACCCACTGCAGCAGTGAGTACAGGGTCAAAGCCATGAAAGATTGAGGACCTTGAACGGCGATAGAGACGCTGACGAGCAGAGATCTGACTCATGGTGTCCCCTTCGGCTTAGTTGCTGGTGAAATCTTCGGAAGCTTTATCGGAGGTTTTCCTCCAGGGAAAATCTCTGCACCTGGAATAACTTTATTACCTTTAACCCCAAAAAGTGTTTCATAAATCTTTCGGACACCAACGCCAGATGTAGATGCACCAAAACCACCTTGACTGACCATCATGACCACGGCGTATCGTGGATTCTTACTAGGTGCAAAAGATGCAAACCATGACGTATTATCTTTTAAAGATCCGTTTAGATTACGACCGAAGACTTCAGCAGTTCCAGTCTTTCCGCTAACCTCAATTGGAAAACCAGCAAAGACTCCAGCACCGGTTCCGCTTATCACCACTTCTCTAAGTGCTCCATGGAGAAACTTCAGCGTGGACGCTGCAACTGGAAGTGTGCCAAGTTTTTTTGGTGTCATAGTTTTAATAACAGTTCCATCAGTCTTCACAATTGCTTTACCAACTAGCATTTGCCAAATAGTTCCACCATTGGCAATTGCGGCATACATCTGGGCTAATTTAAGCGGAGTAACTACGGTATCGCCTTGACCAATTGCATAGTTCACGGCATCACCTGCGCGAATTTTATCGCCATCTACACAGTTCTCTTTAGCAAGCAAAAGTAAGAATTGAGTCTGCTGTGCTTTAGACGCTCTCTCTTTATAGTGGCAATAGAAATCTTTATTGGCGTCATACCATCGCTTCTTGTAGCTTCGATCGGCCAATCGTGATGATGACTCTGATGGCAAGTCGATGCCGACTTTTTGGGTGATATGAAAGCCTTGTGCAGCCTTAAAGAAATAGTCATTCGGATTCGCCTTAGGATGCAATCCACCGTCTCGAAGCCATTCATCAAATGCGATTCGATACCAAATCGTGTCACAGGAGACTGCAATAGCCTTCTTTAAGCTCATTGTCCCTTGAGATTTGCTTTCAAAGTTTTGGAATGCACGAGTTCCTACTTGAACTTCAGCAGGGCAAGCATATGAAGCATTGAGATCATAACCCGCCGCCGCGGCAGCGATTACTGAGACTGATTTAAATGTAGATGCGGGAGCATATAAACCTTGAAGCGCGCGCGACAAAGCAGGTACTGCCTTCTTTTCGCTAAACAAATCTGAGGCTTGTGCAATTGTTAAACCTTTTTCAAAAGCATTTGGGTCATATGTTGGATAGGAAGCTAAAGCCAAAATTCTTCCTGTTTTAACATCCATGACAACGGCAGCACCAGAATCTGATGTGTAGCCATTTGCACGGCCACGTTTGACCGCATCTGCAAGTGCAACTTCTACAGCCCCCTGTAATCTGGCATCTAAAGAAGTAACCAAGTGATCTCCGGCAATTGAAGAAGTGTTTTGGCCCTGTGCCGTGATTGCCTCTTTGCGATCGACGATGAGAGTTTTGATTCCAGGTGTTCCACGTAAGTATGAGTCATACTCGATTTCAAGACCCGACTTACCAATCGATTCGCTACGAAAATATGCTTTTCCATTATCTTTTGCAAGATCAGTATCAGTCATGGGTCCTACATAACCCAATACGTGTGCACCATTAACTCCTGCAATTCCAGGATAGTTTCTAATTGCAATTGGTTCTGCATCAACGCCTGGAAATTGATCAGAGCGTTCGACTATCTGGAGTGCGATATCGGGATCCGCCTCTTTCGTTATTGGAATGGGCTGATAGCGAGAACCTGTCCAACATCCAGCTCTTTGTCCCTTGGGTAACTCTCCACATAGTCGTGTGTTTCGGAAAACATCGTTGTATTTCAATTTAAGTAACTTACTGAGCCGCACCATAACTGCCACGCCTTTATCGGGCTGTTTATCAATCTCTATTCGATCAATAGTGATGGCTAAACCCACTTTATTAAGGGCTAAAGGCACGCCAGAAGAGTCAACAATTAAGCCTCTATTAGCCGGTGAAACCACATCACGGCTCTGGATACTCAGCGCTGCATCTCGGTATTTTGGTCCAGCGGCGACTTGTAAATAAAACAATCGACCAAAAAGTGCCACCATCAAAGAAACTATTAAAATCTGAACCACCATAAGGTTCAATCGAGAGCGTTGATTCATATCTTAGATCGCGTATCTAGAGCGAAATCATGTAGTCGCGAAAAGATAGGTAAGAAGATAGGAGTAACCACCAACGTCCACAGTGAAATCCCAATAGTTGTCAAAAGGACTTGTCCAAAACTACCCGTCTGCACACCCAGAAGCGCTCCGCTTATTACAAATAAAATCTCAGTAATAAAAACCGCAGCTGAAATAAAGAAGGTAACGCCTATCGGATTTCCTTTTACATTCTCGTTTCCAGAGCCAAAGAATGAGATTGCATAACTACTAGCAATCATAATCAAGGTCCATTGACCTATTGGCCCGCTAGCACTTGGTGAGAGATCCATAAGCAATCCACTAGCAAAGCCAGAAAGGGCAGCAACTTCGGGAGTGCTCAAAATTGCCCAGACAAGTGCGAAAATAAAGAATACAGAAAATCCTCCACCAGGAAGTCTGAACTGATTGACCACAACTTCTTGAATGCCAAATATGAAAAGAAAGACCGGAGTTGAAAGAGATAACTGTCTAGTAATCATCGTAGTTATTTCGTTGGCGAAGGCGATGGTGTTACATAAATAGTAACTGTTGGTACAGGAGTGGGCCTAGGTTTTTTTGGAATCAATGCATCCCCAGGATTAACTTTTGATGCAGCAACTACAACTGAAACAACTCCCAAGGTTGAGAAATTTGTGTAGAGATGAACTGTGGCACTTTGCGCGATCGCTCCCGCTGAATTATCTACTGCCGTTACATAGCCCACGGGAACACCAGGAACAAATGGGCGGTTAGCAACACTGCCGCGTGAGAGTAATACATCCCCGACCTTCACATTGGTCTGATTATCAAGTAGTTGCAGGCTTCCGGAGCGGCTTCCTCGTCCCGATAAAATACCGATTTGCTGTGATCCCGCTATGCGCACACCGATTCTGAATGCTGGATCAGTTGCCAACATGATGAGAGATGTGTGCGAATAAACTTCTTTGACTACTCCAGTAATTCCAGTCCCAGCTAAGACTGTCATGTTCTTTCTTATTCCAGCAGTAGTTCCTGCATCGATTGTAATAGTCTGAGAAAAAGATTGGCTTGCACCTTGGCTTATGACTCGTGCATTCACAACTTTAAATCCGGCGGTACCGGCTAAATCTAGAACTGATTTCAGCTGCAGTAACTGCGCATCGGCATTCTTGCGATTTAAAAGAGTTGCGCGTAATTTTGCATTATCTGCACGAAGTTTTTCTATTTGATTTCTGGTGCGACCTAAATGTGTTACATCAGAAAAGAAGTTCTTAAAAGGCGAAATAACTACACTTCCAGCACGCTGAAATGGCGAGAGAATTGTCTGTGTTCCTTGACGTGCTCCCTCAAGGACTCCTACGCCGCGTAAATCCAAGGTAATCAGAAATAGCGCTGAAACTATAAGGACAATTAAGAGAAGTCGACTACGACCTTCACCGCCGTCACGCATCTCTTAATAGACCTATCGACGTGGTTCGGAGATTAAGACCTTCTCTAAGGCCTCAAACTCTTCGATGCACTTACCGGAGCCTTCTACAACTGCATCCAGCGGACGCTCTGCAACGTGAATTGGCATTCCAGTCTCTCTGCGAAGACGCTCATCTAGACCCTTCAAGAGTGCACCGCCACCAGTAAGAACGATTCCACGATCCATAAGATCTGATGCTAGCTCCGGTGGGGTTTTATCAAGTGTTGATTTAACTGCATTAACGATTGCATTAACTGGCTCTTCAATCGCTTTACGAATTTCTGCGGCTGAAACAACGATTGTCTTTGGAAGACCTGTTGCTAAATCGCGACCACGAATCTCTGCATCATTTTCCCCAGGTAATTGGTAAGCCGATCCAATCGCCATCTTGATTTCTTCTGCTGTGCGCTCACCCAAAAGTAGCGAGAATTCACGCTTAACCCAGTTAATAATCGATTGGTCTAGCTCGTCACCACCAACTCGAATTGAGAGTGATGTAACGATTCCACCGAGTGAGATAACTGCAACTTCAGTTGTTCCTCCGCCAATATCAACAACCATGTTTCCCGTTGGCTCATGAATTGGAAGACCGGCACCGATTGCAGCAGCCATTGGCTCTTCAATAATGTAAACCTTGCGTGCACCGGCTGCGTATGCAGCATCTTTTACTGCGCGTTGTTCTACTCCGGTAATTCCAGATGGAACGCATACAACAATACGTGGCTTAGCTAAATAGCGACGACGGTGTACTTTTTGAATGAAGTAACGCAACATCCGCTCAGTTGTTTCAAAGTCTGCGATGACGCCATCCTTTAATGGACGAATAGCAATAATGTTTCCAGGTGTACGACCAATCATCTTCTTAGCTTCAAGACCTACAGCTAAAATTCCACCGGTATCTTGATTGACGGCAACTACAGATGGCTCATTCAGCACAATTCCACGCCCGCGTACATAAACAAGCGTGTTAGCGGTGCCAAGATCTACGGCCATGTCACGGCCGATAAATGACATTCTATTTGCTGAGCTCATACTTTGGATCTCCTTGATTATTTAGGGAAGAAAATTTCAATCTCGCGCGCAGCAGACTCCGGTGAATCTGATCCGTGCACAATATTTTGTACGACTTTGGTTCCTTGATCACGGGCTAAATCTCCGCGAATCGTTCCTGGCGCAGCAACAGTTGGATCTGTTACTCCAGCGAGTGAACGAAATCCTTCAATGACGCGATTGCCAGATGCGATGATTGCAACAATCGGTCCAGACATCATGAACTCAACGAGTGGTTCATAAAATGGCTTACCGATGTGTTCAGCGTAATGACGCTCAAGTAATGCTTTGTCTGCGTTGAGCATGCGCAAAGCTTCAATGGAATAACCCTTAGTCTCGATGCGCGCGATTACTTCGCCCACCAGCCCACGGCGAACACCATCGGGCTTCACAAGAATCAAGGTTTTCTCTGTACTCACCCGCCTAGTCTATTAGGAGTTTTCGACTTGGGAAGCCATCAGGGCTGCTCGGGCGGCCTCACCCTTACGGCCAACAATGATGGCTGCAGCCCACAGGGCGATGAAAATCCCCCCCATAATGAAAAAGGATGGAACCGCAAAGCCAAAGGCAATCATGAAAATCTGCAGTACAGAGGCGATATAGAAACCAGAACGCCGCTTAAGCAAGCCGGCGGCAAGAAAGAGCAGGATTGCAATTACCCCACCATAGATGAGCGCGCTGGATGAGTGATCTTTAGTTGCTAGCAAAATTGCAAAACCTAAAGTCAAGCTCTCCATAACCAGAACTGATGCCCCAAGAACTCTCATTGTGAAAACTTCTTTCGAAGATATGTGCGTGCTTCACCAACAGTAACTACGGAACCAGTAACGATGATTCCAATTGTGTCTTCACTCAGTGGTCGATGTGCATCACTTACTGCACGATCTAATGCGGTACTTAAATCATTTATTTCAAAAACGCGATCAATGCCAAATATGGAGCTTGCAATTTTTTCTAATTCACTCGATGGCATTGCGCGCGAGGAGGAACTTTGCGTAACGATTACATGATCAACTATTCGTTCTAACTCTTGCAAAATACCAGTGGCATCTTTATCACCAAAAACTCCAACGACTGCAATAATTTCATCAAAATTAAATTCATTTTCTAAAGTATCTGCTAATGCTTTTGCCCCATGCGGATTATGCGCAGCATCCAAAATTATTGTGGGATCACGTCGCACAACTTCGGCCCGACCGGGTGAAGTGACGGCGGCAAAACCAGCGCGCACCGCCTCCATATCTAAAGGTTGTTCGCCGAAGAAAGCTTCAACGGCAACAAGGGCGCTAGCGGCGTTCGCCGCCTGATGTCGCCCATGAAGTGGCAAGAAAATCTCGTCGTAGGTGTCATTAAGGCCCTGAATCGTCAGTAACTGTCCGCCCACAGCCACTGCGCGTGAGGTCACTGAGTACTCAATGCCTTCGCGAGCAACATCGGCGCCTACTTCAGCGGCCTTGCGGATCAACTCCTTAGCCGCTTCTGGCTCCTGCTGGGCCAGAACTATGAAGCCGCCTTCTTTGATAATTCCAGCTTTTGTAGCGGCAATTTCATGCAAAGTGTTACCCAAATACTCCATGTGATCAAAGCCGATGGGAGTGATAACGCTGACATCAGCATCAACCACATTTGTGGCATCCCATTCGCCACCCATTCCTACTTCAATGACTGCAACATCTACTGGGTGCTCGGCAAATGCAACAAAGCCAAGTGCTGTCGCTGCTTCAAAAAATGAGATTGGATGTTCAAATTTTGTATCCATTAAATCTAAATAAGCCGCAATATCGTTATAAGCAAAGATTAAATCTTTTGGATCAATGGGCTGGCCATTAATTGCAATGCGCTCACGATAAGTTTCTAAGTGAGGACTCGTAAAACGACCTGTGCGTAAACCATGAGCAAACAAAAGTGAGTCAATCATCCGGGATGTTGTTGTTTTTCCATTCGTGCCGCCAACATGGATAGTTGGATACGTCAGTTGAGGAGAACCCAAAATATCAACGAGCGCTGCAATACGTTCAGTAGATGGAGCGATTCGCGTTTCAGGCCAGCGATCTAGCAGCGCTTTTTCAATTGCATCTACGCGCTCTTGGTCATCAGGTGAAATAATCATGGTTGAGGAAGTTGAGATAACTGCGAATGTAATCGCTCAATATCGGCAGTGGTCTTCTCTAATCGCTCACGAATCTCGACGACTACATTTTCTGGAGCCTTTGCCATGAAGCCCTGATTACTTAATTTAACCTCAGCGGTTTGCTTATCTTTTACTGCAGTGGCTAAATCCTTTTCAAGGCGTGCGCGCTCTGCGACTACATCGATAGAACCAGTTAAATCGAACTCAACTTTTACTGCACCGATTTCACAGTGCGCACTTGGTGTGATGTCGCCAAGCTCGAGGCGAAGGACAAAGGCCATGGCGCTGGCATATTCGCCAATGTGTGCTGGAGCGCTAAAGCGTGCTGGAATCTTCTGTGAAGTCTTTATTCCTTGATCATTTCTAAATCGGCGCACATCGGTAATGATCTCTTGGAGCTGACCAATGAGCTTTTCTGAAGCCTTATCAACATGGCCCGCCTGAGCTACTGGCCATTGGGCAATAACGAGTGACTCTCCACCGGTTAGTGTCGTCCACATAGTTTCAGTAATGAAGGGCATAACTGGATGCATAAGGCGGAAAAGTTGATCTAAAACATATCCAAGCACGCGCTTTGTATTATCTGAGTCACCCGATGCAAAGGCTTCTTTGGAGAGTTCTAAGTACCAGTCGCATAAATCATCCCAAGCAAAGTGGTACATCAGCTCGCAAGCACGCGCAAACTCATAACTTTCTAGTAGCGAGTCAACTTCTGAGATAGTTTCAGATAAGCGACTAAGAATCCACTTATCAATCGCATTTAAATCTTTTAGATCAGGTAGTTCTCCATCAGTTGTCGCACCGTTCATCATGGCAAAGCGAGTTGCATTCCATAACTTAGTTGCAAAGTTACGTGAGCCGCCGACCCAATCCTCTGCGAGTGCTTGATCCTTACCCGGATTAGCTCCACGTGCTAATGTAAAACGCAAAGCATCGGCGCCATACTTATCCATAAATTCAATTGGATCGACGGTATTGCCTTTAGATTTTGACATCTTTTTGCCGAATTGATCTCTAACTAATCCATGAAGTGCAATTGTATGAAATGGCTGAACACCATCCATTGCAAATAAGCCAAACATCATCATGCGTGCGACCCAAAAGAATAAAATGTCATATCCCGTTACAAGTACCGATGTTGGGTAGAACTTCTTTAAATCTGCACTCTCTTGCGGCCAACCTAAAGTTGAAAATGGCCAGAGAGCCGATGAGAACCATGTGTCTAATACATCTGGATCTTGGATGTAACCATCTGGAGCAATTTCACCCGGACCAACAACGAGAACTTCACCCGCTGGGCCATACCAAACTGGAATTCGATGTCCCCACCACAACTGACGTGAGATGCACCAATCGTGCATGTTATCTATCCAGTCAAAATATCGTGGAGCTAACTCTTCAGGTTCGATTTTTACTCGACCATCTCGAACCGCATCTCCAGCAGCTTTTGCTAACGGAGCAACTTTTACGAACCACTGTTTAGATAAACGTGGTTCAACGGTTGTATCGCAGCGAGAACAGTGGCCAACGGCGTGAACATATGGACGCTTTTCATCCATGATGCGACCTTCGGCGCGCAGCGCTTCAACTACTGCCTTACGTGCATCAAAGCGATCCATGCCATCAAAACGTGTGCCTGAGCCAGCCATCACCCCATGCTCATCCATAATCACAACAAATGGAATGTTATGTCGCATCGCCATTTCAAAGTCATTTGGATCATGAGCTGCAGTTACCTTTACCGCGCCCGTTCCAAACTCCATTTCAACAAGTTCATCGGCAATGATTGGAATATAGCGATTAGCAAGTGGCAGTAAGACTTGCTTACCGATGAGATGCTTATATCGCGCATCATCCGGATGGACAGCAACTGCGCCATCACCGAGCATTGTTTCAGCGCGCGTTGTTGCAACAGTTATTTGAACTTCATCATCACCGTAGCGAACTTGAACGAATTCACCGGCATCATCTTGGTGTTCTACTTCGATGTCAGAGAGTGCAGTTAAGCATCGTGGGCACCAATTAATGATTCGCTCAGCGCGATAAATAAGGCCTTGATCATAAAGCTTCTTAAAAATTGTTAAAACTGCTGTAGATAATCCAGCATCCATTGTGAACGCTTCACGAGACCAATCGACACTGTCACCTAAGCGCCGCATTTGATCAAGAATTAATCCACCTGACTCTTCTTTCCATTGCCAAACTTTTGCTACAAAATTTTCGCGCCCCAAGTCATGACGAGTCTGGCCATGTGCGGCTAATTGTTTTTCAACAACATTTTGTGTAGCAATTCCCGCATGATCCATTCCTGGTAACCACAAAGCTTCAAAGCCCTTCATGCGTTTCATGCGTGTGAGGGTGTCCTGCAATGTGTGATCTAAAGCGTGACCGATGTGTAATGAGCCAGTGACATTGGGTGGAGGAATAACGATTGTGAATGGGGGCTTATCTGATGTTGCATCGGCCTTGAAATAACCAGCGGCTACCCACTTTTCATACAGGGCTGCTTCGATATCAGCTGGTGAAAAGCTGGAAGCTAGTTCGCGGGACATAGGGAGCAGTCTAGATTACGCGCTCTTCTCCTCTTGACCCTTTTGGCTTCGCGCACGCTTAGGAATATCGCCTGTATGCAGGATGAACTCTGGCTGGGCACCGCTTTCAATGCATTCGCGTGTGACCAGAACCTTTGCAATATCGCTGCGACTAGGTACGTCATACATCACAGATAGCAGGACTGATTCCATGATCGCGCGAAGTCCACGGGCACCTGTGCCACGAAGAAGTGCTAGATCGGCAATCGCGTCGAGGGCTTCTGGTGAAAATTCAAGTGCAACATTGTCGAGATCAAATAGGCGCTGATACTGCTTGACCAGTGCGTTCTTGGGCTCGGTAAGAATCTGCATTAATGCAGGCTTATCAAGATTTTCTACACTTGTTAGAACCGGTAGGCGGCCTACAAACTCTGGAATCATTCCAAACTTTAATAAATCTTCAGGCATCACATCAGCAAAGATATCTTTACGATTCTTTTCAGCTGCATCCTGCAACGTGGCATTAAAGCCAACTCCGGCCTTTCCGCTGCGCGCTTCAATAATCTTATCGAGGCCCGCAAAAGCACCGCCAACAATAAATAAAACGTTCGTTGTATCAATCTGAATAAACTCTTGATGGGGATGCTTTCGTCCACCTTGAGGTGGAACAGATGCAACAGTTCCCTCGAGGATCTTTAATAACGCTTGCTGAACACCTTCACCAGATACGTCTCGGGTGATAGATGGATTTTCAGATTTGCGAGCAACCTTATCGATCTCATCGATATAGATAATCCCTGTTTCAGCTTTTTTAACATCATAATCTGCAGCTTGTAGAAGCTTTAACAAAATGTTTTCTACATCCTCACCAACATAACCAGCTTCTGTAAGCGCTGTTGCATCGGCGATAGCAAAAGGAACGTTGAGCATGCGAGCCAATGTCTGTGCCATCAGAGTCTTACCGCAACCCGTTGGACCAAGTAGCAAAATATTGGACTTAGCTAATTCGATTGCATCGTCACGATTTCCGCCCTGCACGCGCTTGTAATGGTTGTAGACCGCAACCGACAATGACTTCTTAGCGCGATCCTGCCCGATTACATACTGATCTAGAAATTCAAAAATCGCCTGTGGCTTTGGTAGCTCAGCTAAACCGAGCGAAGTCGCCTCAGAAAGCTCTTCAATGATGATTTCATTACATAGTTCGATACATTCATCGCAGATATATACGCCAGGACCGGCAATTAGTTTTTTGACCTGTTTCTGCGTCTTGCCGCAGAAGGAACATTTGAGCAGGTCGCTAGTCTCGCCGATTCTTGTCATGGGTAAAGTTTAGATTCTTAAGGGATTTTATGTGCGGGTTTTTACGCTTGTGATTGTTCGCCCTGAGAAGAATCCGTTGGCATTTTCATATCTTTCACACCAGGAACAAGCAGTACCAGCGCACAGACAACAACATGGAAAATTGATGCACCAATCAATAACTGTTTTTCTCCGAAGAGGTCAACGGCTGGACCAACAAGTGCCATACCTAGCGGCATTAAACCAACTGAGCCCATGTGATCGATGCTGAAAACTCGGCCTTGTAATTCGCGCGGAACTTCTCGTTGCAGAGCCGAACTCCAAAAAGCCTCCCATGGCCCAACGGAAAAACCGGCAAGCAAGTAAGCAATCACGACAAAACTCTCCGATATCGGAAATGCTAATGACAGCGGTGCAATCACCAAGAGCATCCACACTAAAACTGAAAACTGTCCTTGGTGTTTGATTTTAAGTTTAACGCTGATGATCGCTGAAATAATTCCGCCCACTGAAAATGCGGCAGCCGATAAGGCAAATGCATTATTAGTTCCAAATTCACGACGCGTAATGATTGGCAATAAAACATTTTCAGCAGCGAGAAGCACCATTAGTTGAATAGAAGCCATCGCAATCATGGCGCCAATCCATGGAATATCCCAGACAGTGCGCAGACCTTCGCGCATTTCAACCATGAATGATTCGCGCTCTTTTCTACCTGCATTTATATCTTCTTTGATTTGAGCAAGAAAGTAGGTTCCAAAAGCAAAGGCAACAGCGGTAAAGAGGAAAGTTAAGCGCCCACCAATAAGAAAGACTGACAGGCCACCGATTCCTGGGCCAATAATTGAGGCAGACTTAACTACAACTCCTCGTGCAACGTTTCCGGCAGGCAACTTATCTTCAGGCAATAACGAGGGCATGATTGCACCAGCTGAGGCTGCACCGAATGCATCAAAAATTCCCATAGCAAAAACCAATAGTGCGAGAAATACATGTGGCATTTGAGGCGCCGAAATAAAAACCATCGCAAAGACAAGAGCCGCACGGGATAAATCAGCAACCACCATTACTTGTTTACGTGGCAATCGATCTGACCAAACACCTGCAAATGGTGCAAAGAGAACACCTGATAAGACGCGCGCACCTAAAATTAATCCCAATGATGTCGCGGTACCACCTGCATCAAGAATGGTTACGGCTAATGCAATAGGAAAAGCCGATGCACCTAAAACAAAAATTGTGGATGAATACCAAAAGAGACGGTACCCCTTGTACGACCAAATGGAGCCCGCCTCAAATAGTTTCATACGTTTGTTCTACTGAACTGGTTTGGCCTTACGTGAGGCCAATACTTGATCAATTATTCCGTATTCAACCGCTTCGGCAGCGGTAAGAATCTTGTCGCGTTCAATATCTTTTTCAATTTCAGGAGCCGATTTCACAACGTGACGAGCAAGAAGCTCTTCTTGCAAACGAGCAATACGTGCAATCTCTTTTGCTTGAATCTCAACATCTGATGCTTGTCCGCCACCTTCTGATGATGGTTGGTGAATCAAAATACGTGAATGCTCAAGTGCATAACGCTTGCCCTTTGCACCACCTGCAAGAATGACTGCAGCAGCAGATGCTGCCTGACCTAAACAGATTGTGCTGATGTCTGGGCGAACAAACTGCATGGTGTCATAAATTGCAGTTAGAGCAGTAAATGAGCCACCAGGTGAGTTGATGTAAATCATGATGTCACGATCTGGATCCATTGATTCCAATGTTAATAGCTGGGCCATAACATCGTTTGCAACAGTGTCATCGATTGGCTGACCCAAAAAGATGATGCGCTCTTCAAATAGTTTTGTGTATGGATCAAGGCGCTTGAAGCCATAGGCCGTCTTTTCTTCGATAGTTGGAAGAACATACCGAGCGCTAATATCTTGAATGTGCTTCATTACGCTTTTCCTCCAGATACTTGACCATCTGATGTGGCGATGTGATCGATAAATCCATAAGCCTTGGCATCTACTGCGTTAAACCAATTGTCGCGATCTGAATCGATAAGAATCTTTTCAAGAGTCTGGCCAGTGTGCTTAGCGTTGATCTCCGCCATAGTGCGCTTAGTGATGGCCATTTGTTCAGCTTGAATACG